>NZ_JALQDT010000048.1:0-193233 GCF_023631085.1 Caballeronia sp. INML1
CACAGACTGTCGATCAGGTCGCTTACCGTTACGACGTGCTAGGCAATCTCACCGAGCGCGACGACTCGCGGCTTGGCGCAGACCGCTATCGCTACGATCCGTTAGGGCGCATCGTGGCGCATACAGACCCTGCGCAGACGTTGCGGCACTTCGTATATGACAGGCAAGGCGATCGTTTCCACCACCAGCACGCGAACGAGCGCGGGCGGCAGGTGCAGCATGACAATGGCGCACGTTGGTGGCTCGATGCGGCGGGACAGCTTACCGAGCGCCACGATACCCAAACCGGCGTGCAGCGCTTCACATGGGATGCGTTCGGTCGGCTCGCGGAGTTCGAGAACAGCCGCCCTTGACCGAAATAGGTATAGCTCGTGAGTTGACCGGCTTCGTCGGTATAGCGGATCAGATTGTCTTGCGCGTCATACTCGCAAAGCACGTCCCGCGAACCGGGCAAATGACACGCGCTCAAACGATTCTTGGCGTCCCAGCGATAAGTCGTGGCGTCTTCACCGGGCGCTTCTCGGCGCAGCAGATTGCCGCGCGCATCGTGCGCGAGGCGGATGCTTCGGCCCACGTCTGCGCCTTCGTGATCGCCAGCGCTTGCGAGCGCAGTGTTTCGAGTTGCGCGGGTGTGCCGTTGGTGATCGTGTCGTTCAGTGCGACAAACAACCGTCGAAAGTCAGCGTCGGGACCGCGTTCGTCGGATTCGGCAACCAGCTCGCGTGGCAACGCCTCCATGTGGTAGCGGCCGTGCAGCACTTTCGCCTGATGTGGGCGTTGCTTCGTGAGCCATGGCAGCGGGTTGGCGTCGGTCCCGGTCAGCACGAGCCGCAGGCGCTCGGTTTGCCATGCGTTGCGTTCGAGCCCGCCAAGCAGTTCGTCTAGCCAGCGTTCGAAATCGGCGGGTTTGCGGATAGGCTCGGGTTCGAGAACCAGCACCAGTTGGGGAAACACTTCGGGGTGATGGCGCATCAGGCTGCCGGTCAGCCGCAGAAGGTACGGCGTCGCCGCTTCGTTGCGATCTCGCGAGGGTGGCGTCCAGTCCGCCGTGATGCCGTTCGCCATCGAGCCTTCCTTGCCGCTCTCGTACCAGGCGACGATCTCATCGGCCACGGCGCCAGCGTATTGGTTCGCATCCTCGAAGCTCGATTGCGGGCGCAATACGGCGCTGGACAGCTTGTCTTGCCGTTGAATGTAAGCCGCGAGCATGCGCTGGTCGGCTTCGCTGGTATGCCAATAAAGCAATTGAGCTTGCTTGTCTTTTGCAAAACTTAGCCAGTCATCGTGAACGGCCATGAAGCGGCGTTCGACCGGATTGGTGGGATGCCAATTATTCATTTCTTCGTTTTAAGAAAGACCTTCCGCCGAGGCGGTCGACGCGATGTGTCATTCAGGTAGGGAGGTGTCCTATCGTTCGAGCGCAGCGGGCAAGCCGAGTGAGGGGCTCGGAGCCCGCGCGCTGCTAGAACGGTCGAATCGTGAGGCTCCGATTCGACCGGCGAAACGTATGCGAGATTCTTTTCAGGATGGAGACGGGGAAACCTTTAGGCCAGAAACACGGACGATAAGCAGCGAAAAATTGGATATCTCGTAAAATCAATTCGCTGCTCTTTCGATTGAATAGGCGCGCGCTCACGAAGGGATATTTCGACGGCCTGCTAAAGCCCGACAAGTACACAATCTCTCTCTTGATCTTGGAAGATTAGAACTCGTGTACAAGGGCACGATATCTTCGATCGTTCCATTCGCGAATGGGGGCGGCGTATCAGCGAATCCGGTTCGCATCGTTATTCGACCGACTCTGCCCGATCGGCAGATGGGGGCTGCCGCATATGCTTGGATGAGAGACCATGCGACCGGTGCGAGCGAATCTTGTTTGTAATGCACTCGTGCGAGGCGTACGCGAACGCGGCTTGTTTTTGCGAATGTTTGTCCGACACCGCTGGGCAGGTTTGAGGCGCGTTGCGCCCGCGCCGTTTTCCCGATGGCCTGGTCGATACGCTACGCAGCGTAAGCAGTCGCGCACGCGCGAATGAACGTCCGCGTGCTGCGGGAAGCGCAAAGCGTTGTCGTGGACGGCGAGGCGGTTCCCGGTGGGGAAGAGTGTTCGATTAGCGCGACGCTACAGGTTTTCTTTTCAGCAGCAAAAAAGTGACTGCCGCCCGCCCCGGGGCAGCGCTGATAAACCGACGCGAATACAGGATTCCGGAAGGGGAAGGAACGCTCCTCCTTAAGGCGTCGGTACACCTTCCTCAACCAGCAAAGCCACCGGCATAACCCCAAGCGCATCGCGCAAAAACAACCTCTCGCCTTCGGCCTTGGGCGCATTCGGGCTCAGCCAGTCGAACAACGCGCGAGAATGAAGCGCCTCGGGCAGCACGATGAAGGAATCGCCCCATCGCTCCGGCTCGACGAGCGGCACATCACGCCCAACGCCCAACAATGGCGCGGCAAGCCGCGTCGCAATCACGATCGCAAACGCGCTCCCTGCATGCCGCGCATAGGCGATCACGCGATCCGCATGTTCGCCTTGCACGTGAAGCGGCACATACTCGCCTTGAGCGAACAAAGACTCGCAATGCTTGCGCAAAGCCAAAGCCCGCCGCGCGAGCGCCAGTTTCACGCGCCCATCGCGCCAGTTCGCCAGTTGCTCCGAAGGCGGTCCTTTCTCTTCGACTTCAGCGAGCCACTGCCGGCGCAATTCATAGTCCGCCGGCCGCCGATTGTCGGGATCCACGAGACTGAAGTCCCACAGCTCCGTGCCCTGATAAAGATCCGGCACGCCAGGCGACGTCAATCGCAACAGCGTCTGCTGAAAACTGTTGATCGCACCCAGCGGCCCGATGCGCGCGACGAACGCCGACAACTCCTGCAGGAAGCCGTTGCGCCGCTGCGGCGCAACGATATCGAACAAGAAGTCCTTGCACGCGTTCTCATACGCTTCGTCGGGCGCGAACCAGCTCGTGCGCAACTTCGCCTCGCGCAGCGCTTTCAACTGCCAGCCCGCCACACGCTCGGCGAGCGCATGAACGCCCGCTTCGTCGTCGGGCGCGAGCGTCGGCGGCCAGCAGCCGATCAGCGTCTGATACAGCATCGCCTCAGCGGCCGGTCCCGGCGCCCAGTCATGCACATCGCCGGTTTCGCCATGTCCGCCGCTCGGTCCGCGACGCAGCGGCGTGTTCAATGTGGACCACTGCCTGAGCGTCGCGGCCCATTCATCGGGGATCTCGCTCAAGGCCGCGATGCGTGCGCGCACGTCCTCGCCGCGCTTGTGATCGTGCGTCGCCGTGCAAAGCATCGCGTGCGGAAAGGCGTCGAAGCGTTCGCGATTGCACGCATGAAATTGATCGACGGACAATGCAAATTCGCCCGGATCCGCGCCGACTTCATTGCGCGAAATGAGGCGTCCATAGCGATAACACGCCGTATCCTCGACGGCCTTCGCCGCCACCGGCGAAGTCAGTTGCGAGAACAGCGTCTGCGCCGCGCGCCGCTGCGCACCGCTCGACGGCGGCGGAGTCTGGCCCGCCGGCGCCTGATTGCGATCGCGTTCGCGATTGCGCTCCACGGCGCGATCACGGCCGCGCTCGGGACGCTCGGTGCGTTCATTGCGCTCGGCCTGCGGCGGCGCTTCGTCGGGCAGCTTGCCGCCGAGCCATTGCGCGACCTGATCGAGCACGACATGATCGGCGCGCGCAAGCACGGCGCGCGCGGCTTCGAGCGCCTGGGAGAAGAAGCGTTCGTCCTCGGGACTGCGCACGCCGCTCACCGGATAGACGCGATACACCGGAAACTGCACGACCAGCTCCGCGACCGCGCGCCTGATCGACGTGAAGGTGAAATCGCGCGTGGTGTGCGCATCCCGCGCGATGCGATGCAGCGCACGCGTCACGCGATCCAGTTCGGCCGACAGATTCTCCGCGAGTATCTTGCGGCGCGCGGCGAGCGCTTCGTCGGCGAAGCGCTCGCTCTTGCCGGTGATCTCGGCCCACAGCGCGGCGAGCGGCTCCGCGCCCGCGGGATCGTGCAGCAGCGCGCCCACGTCGTTCATGAAGTCATAACCGGTCGTGCCGTCGACCTGCCAGTCCCGGCGCAAGGGCTCACCGCGCGCGAGTATCTTTTCGACGACGAAATACGTGCGCCCATTACCGTGCCGCAACGCCTCGGGCCGCTCCTCCGACAACTCTTCCAGCCGCGCACGCAGACGCTGGCAGTATTCACGCGGCTCGGCGAGTCCATCGACGTGATCGACTCTCACGCCATCGATCAGACCTTCGGTAAAGAGTCTGAAGACGAGCGCATGCGACGCCTCGAACACCTCGGGCCGCTCGACGCGCACGCCGCCTAACGTGCTCACGTCGAAGAAGCGCCGCCAGTTCACTTCGTCGGCGGCGGTGCGCCACCACGCGAGCCGGTAATGCTGCCGCTCGAGCAGCCGGTGCAGCCGGTCGCGGCCCGCGGACGTATCGGGCGCGTGCGCGGCGAGGATCGCCTCGATCGCGGCCTGGCCGCCCTCGGTCTGCGCGATCGTGACGAGCGCGGTGCGCGCATCGGCGGCGCGCGGCTGATCGGCGGGCTGCGTCGTCAGGCCGGCGAAGCGTTGCGCGAGCTCCGGCGCTTCCTGAAACACGGCGGGATAATCGACCGGGCAAACCGGGAACACGTTCGAGTAATACTCGATGACGAAGCGCCCCTCGTCCGCGCGATACGCGAGCCGGATGTTGCCGCTCTGCAGTTCATCGCCATAGGCGCCGCCCAGAAACGGCGCGAGCACCTTGCCGCGCAATGCGGGATCGGGCGAATGCCAGTCGACGTCGAAGAAGCGCGCATGCGCGGCATGCCGGCCCCATTCGAGAATGTCCTGCCACCACGCGTTTTCCGATCCGCCCACGCCCATGTGATTCGGGACGATATCGACGATGAGTCCCATCTCGTGCGCGCGCAGCTTCTCGACGAAGCGCCGCAGACCCTCTTCGCCGCCCAGTTCGGGATTGACCTGCGTGTAGTCCACGACGTCATAGCCGTGCGTGGAGCCGGCGGTCGCCGTCGTGATCGGCGACACATAGGCGTGACTCACGCCAAGCCGCGCGAAGTAGTCCACTTGCGCGGCGGCATCGTCGAAAGTGAAGCCCTTGTGAAGCTGAAGCCTGAGCGTGGAACGCGGTACGGTCATGGTGTTTCGGGTTTCGATGTGTGTTCGTTCGGTTGCACGGAGCGCTTGCGCGCGGCATCGACGGCGAGCAGGCGGTCCGCAAAGGCATCGTCGAGAAACAGTTCGTCGACGGGCAGAACGAGCCGCCTTCGCCAGTTTGGATGTTCGTCGATCGAGCCCGGCAGGTTCGGCTGCTCCGCGAGCGCAAGCAGGTCTTCGAGCGGATACGTGACGAGCGGCGCGGGCGTCGCGGCGACGAAGGCGAGCGCTTCATCCACGGGCGCATTGTCGATGTCGGGCGCATCCACGTCGCCGGGCGCGATGCCCGCATCCTGGAACGCGCGCCACAATTGCTCGCGATCCGCGCCGCGCTCCTCGAGCGCCGCCTCGACGGCGTCGCGGCCATCGGCGCGCGCCGTCGTCTGGCCGATCTTCGAGCGCCACACGATATCCTCGCCGCGCCACCATCCGGTGACGGTCGGCAGATCGTGCGTCGTCGTCGTCGCGGTGACGCCGCTGTCCCATTCGCGCGGCGGCTTGAAGCCCGGCCCATTCACTTCGCGTTCGAACCACAGCACGCGAATGCCCAGCAAGCCGTGCTCCTGCAAGCGCTCGGTGAAGCCCGGCGGCACCGTGCCGAGATCCTCGCCGACCACGATCGCGCGATGCCGCCACGATTCCAGCGCGATGAGCCGCAGTAGATCCTCCAGCGGATAGCGCAAATATGCGCCGTCCTTCGCGCTTTCGCCGTCGGGCACGAGCCAGAGCCTGCGCAAGCCGAGAATGTGATCGATGCGGATGCCGCCCGCGCGCGCAAACGCGCAGCGCAGCATGTCGATGAACGCCGCGAAGCCCTGCGTGCGCATCGCGCGCGGCGAGAACGTCGTCAGGCCCCACGATTGCCCCGCCTGGTTGAAGAGATCGGGCGGCGCGCCGACGGACACGCCCGTCAGCATCTCGTCGCGATACGACCAGGCATGACTGCCCGCGCTGTCGCATCCGACGGCGAGATCCGCGACGAGTCCCACGGCCATGCCCGCATCGCGTGCGGCGTGCTGCGCGTGCATGAGTCCCTTCGCGGCGAGCCACTGGGCAAAAAGATGGAACTCGACTTCGCGCCGATTGGCGTTCGCGAACGCCGTCACCTCGGCGCTGCGCGGATCGCGCAATGCTTCGGGCCAGTTGCGCCAGTGGCCTTCGCCGTTCTCCGCGATCTGCACGGCCTGCAGCGCTTCGAAGCGCGCGTGATCTTCGAGCGGGCGGCCGCCTTTCTCGACGAACGCGGCGAAGTCCTTCGCGAAGAGCGAGTCGCGGTCTTCGGAGAACGTATCGAAGAGCGCGCGCAGAATCGCGAGACGCGCTTTCGATGCGCGCGGCCAGTCGATGAGCGCAAGGCCTTCGAGTTCGGCGAGTTCCCCGGCGAGGCCGGTCTTCTCGATCGCCGCGCGCGCCGCCGGCGCGCCGAGGACGGCGGCCGGATCGACGTGGGCGACGTTCAGAAAGAGTCGCGACGACGGCGAATAAGGGCTGAACTTGTTCGGCTCGGCGCTGAACATCGCGTGCATGGGGCTGATCGCGACGGCATGTCCGCCGCGCTTCGCGGTTTGCGTCGCAAGCGACGCCAGGGCCGTGAAATCGCCGATGCCGCCATCGCCGTTGCGCCGCAGGCCGTACACCTGCGCGGCGACACCCCAGAGCGGCGGCGCCGTGTCCGCCGCCGCCGTGTCTTCGCCGAGCGCGCGCCACGCATCGTCGATCGTGTAGCAGCGCGCCGGCGCGACCGCGAGCGTCGTGCGATGGTCGTTGATGACGAGCGTGTGATAGCCCGGCTCCGCGATCGGCGAGAGCAGCGCGATCTCGCCCTTGGGCGACGTGAAGCGCCCGTCGATCACCGCGCCGCTTTCCAGTTCGATGCGATAGCGCGCGCCCGACTTCGCCGCCGACACCGGCAGCGCGATGCCGCGATCCACTTCGGCGGTGATGAGCGGCGGCAGCTTGCGGCCGCTCATTTCGGCATCGACGGCGGCCATGCTCTGCCTGATCTGCGTGGCGTTGCCGCACGGCAGGCCGAGCTTTTCGAGCAGGATGCGCAGCGTCGTCTCCGGCACGCGCTGCGTGTTCTTGTGCGCGTCCTGCCATTCGATCTCGAAGCCCGCGCGTTCCGCGAGCGCCTCGATGCTGCTCACGGGACGCGCGGCGCGGGCGCTGTTCGTCTTGCTTGCGGCGGCGCTCACGAGCGTTTTCCTTCGGCCGATGCCGGTTCGAAGCGGCGCGCATCGTGCGCGATCGCGTATTCGTTCACCTCGCCGGTGAGCCAGGCGAGGAAGGTGCGGGCGCCGAGCTCGCCGTCACGCGCGCGATCCTGCGCGCGCGCCGGCGTCTCGAAGACGAGCTTGCCCGGTGGACATTCCTTCAGCGCGATGGCGCTCTCGCCGAGATTGAGCGCGACGCTCAGCGTCTCGCCGTCGCCGAGCTTCCAGCGCGCGACGAGCGCCTTGTCGCCGAGCACGTCCGCGCCGAGCGATTTCGCGCCCTTCAGACGCGGCGTCACGAGCTTCGCGCGCACCGTGAGCGCCGAGCGGTAGAAGTGCAGCCATTCGAGCCGGTCCTCTTCGTCCTGCTTGTCCGACAGCTTAGGCGAGGACGCCTCGAAGGTCTTCGCGTCGTTCGGATCGGGAATCTGCGCGCGGCGCTTTTCGTCGCTGAACACGGAGAATTTCGCGAATTCCTTGCGGCGGCCTTCACGCACCGCATCGGCGAGTTCGTCGTGATAGTCCGTGAAGAACAGGAACGGCTGCTTCGACCCGTATTGCTCTTCCATGAAGAGCAGCGGAATCTGCGGCGACAGCAGCAGGAGGCCGGTCGCGGCGAAGAGCGATTCGTCGTCGGTGAGTGAACGCAGGCGATCGCCCATCGCGCGGTTGCCGACCTGATCGTGGTTCTGCAGGAACATCACGAAGCGCGTCGGCGGCAGATGCGCGCTCTTTTCGCCGCGCGGCTTGCCGTCGTGTATCGGCGACGGGTCGCCCTGATACACGAAGCCTTCCTTCAGAACGCGCGCGAGCTTCTCGATCGGCTTGTCGCAATACGCGCCGTAGTAACTCTCGTCTTCGCCGGTCAGAAGCACGTGCAACGTGTTGTGCGCATCGTCGTTCCATTGCGCGTCGAAATGCGATTCGAGCAGATTCGCCGTGTTGTGCTCGTTCTCCAGCACGAGATGCACATGACGGCCCGCCTCGACCGAACTGCGCACGCGATGCGCGAGCTCGCGCAGCCATTCGTCGTCGTTGATCGCATGCACCGCGTCGAGCCGCAGGCCATCGAAACGGTATTCGTTGAGCCAATACAGGGCATTGTCGAAGAAAAAGTCGCGCACTTGCGGGCGCTCGAAGTCGATCGCCGGGCCCCAAGGCGTGTCCACGCCTTCGCGGAAAAAGGTCTTCGCGTATGCGTTCAGATAGTTGCCGTCCGGGCCGAAGTGGTTGTAGACCACGTCGAGGAAGACCATCAGGCCGAGGCCGTGCGCCGTATCGATGAGCTTCTTCAGGTCTTCGGGACGGCCATACGCCGAATCGGGCGCGTAGGGCAGCACGCCGTCGTAGCCCCAGTTGCGCGTACCGGAGAAATCGTTGAGCGGCATCAGTTCGATGGCCGTCACGCCCAGTTGCGCGAGTTCGGGCAGACGTGCGGTGACGCCCGCGAAGCCGCCCATCGCGCCGACATGCAGTTCGTAAAGCACGGTTTCTTCCCACGGCCTGCCGTGCCAGTTCGTGTGCGTCCAGCGATACGCGCGCGGATCGACGACTTCGCTCGGGCCGTGCACGTCCTGCGGCTGAAAACGCGAAGCGGGGTCGGGCACCGCGAGATCGTCGTCGAGCCGATAGCGATACAACGTGCCCGCGCCGCCATCGGCCTCGGCTTCGAACCAGCCGTCGCCGGTCGGCTGCATGTCGACACGTTCGGGCGTGCCGCCCGCACGCTGGATTTCGACTTGCACTGCATCGCGCGATGGCGCCCAGAAACGGAAACGCGTGCGCGGATTCTCGCGTGCGGCGCCCGTCAGATGAGCGCCGAAAGGAAGGCAATACGCATGTTGATGCTTGTGCGGATCGATCGGACGTTCGGACATGATTTCCTGCCTGTATGTGCTGCTGTTTCGACGATGTTCCGCGATGGGTGAACGGGTTGCGCGCGTCAGTGCGGAGAGTCGATTTCCGGCTCGCGATGCGACGGCAACGTGCCGGGATCGGGCGGCAGCGCCGTCAGAAGACGCGGCCCCTGATGCGCGCCTGCCATCCACACCGCCTGCCAGTCCGCCTCGCCGGTGGGCTCGGCCAGCATCACCACGACACTGTGCGAGGCCACCTCGATTTCGCTTCCGACGAGCGGCCGCGTGACGGAGTCGGGCTCCGCGCTATCGAGGAGCACGTTCCATTCCAAGTGCGGCGCGGGCGGCGTGAACACGAGCGATTGCGACGATGCGTTGAACATGATGAGCAGCACGTCGATTTCGCCATCGACGCCCGGCCCGGCGCGCCGCAGCGTGAGCGCGCGGCCCTCCGGGTCCTGCCATGCTTCGATCGAAAGCGCGGTGCCGCGTTCATCGAACCAGCTTACATCGTAGAGACCCGGCAGCACTTCGCGGTCGCCGTAAAGAAAGCGGGTTTCGCGCAGAACCGGGTAGTTTTTGCGCAGTGCAATAACTCTTGCGACAAACTCCGTCATCTCGACGCCTTTCGGGCTTGCCGCCGCGTCCCAGTCGAGCCAGGAAATCTCGTTGTCCTGGCAATAGGCGTTGTTGTTGCCGTGCTGCGTGCGGCCGAATTCGTCGCCGGCGAGGAGCATCGGCGTGCCGAGCGAGAGCAGTGTCGTCGCGATCATCGAGCGGGCGAGACGCGCGCGCACGCCGAGGATCGCGGGGTCGTCGGTCGGGCCTTCGACGCCCCAGTTCGCGCTGCAGTTTTCGTTGTGGCCGTCGTTGTTGCCTTCCTGATTCGCTTCGTTGTGCTTGTGCGAATAGGCGGTGACATCGGCGAGCGTGAAACCGTCATGTGACGCGACGAAGTTCACCGATGCCCACGGCTTCCTGAAGCGGCGATTGAAGAGCTCCGCGGAACCGGTGAGGCGCGCGGCGAGATCGGGGCGCATGCCTGAATCGCCGCGCCAGAAACGTCGCACGCCATCGCGATACTTGTCGTTCCATTCAGCGAAGCCGGGCGGATGATTGCCCACCTGATAGCCGTCCGGCCCGATGTCCCACGGCTCGGAAATGAGCTTGCGCGTGGAGAGGACCGGGTCCTGACGGACCGCATCGAAGAAGCCCGAGCCCGGATCGAAGCCATGCCCCTCGCGGCCGAGCGTGACGCCGAGATCGAAGCGGAAGCCGTCGATGTTGAACGCGGTGCACCAGTAGCGCAGCGAATCCATCACCATCTGCAGCACGCGCGGGTGCGACAGGTTCAGCGTATTGCCGCAGCCGGTGTCGTTGATGTAGTGGCGTTCGTCGCCGGGAATCAGGCGGTAATAGCTCGCGTTGTCGAGGCCGCGCCACGAGACCGTGGGTCCGAGTTCGTTGCCTTCGCACGTGTGGTTGTAGACGACGTCGAGAAATACTTCGATGCCCGCCGCGTGCAACCGGCGCACGGCGATGCGCATTTCGTTCAGACGATGTGTCGAGAGATAGGAAGGCTCCGGCGCAAAGAACGCGGCGGTGTTGTAACCCCAGTAGTTCCTGAGGCCGCGCTCGACGAGGAAGCGGTCGTTCAGAAACGCATGCACCGGCAGGAACTCGACGGCGGTGATGCCGAGCTTCTGCAAGTGCTCGATGAACCACGGCGACGACAGCGCCGCGAAGGTGCCGCGCTCGTGCTGGCGGATGTCGTTGCGCAACATCGATGCACCGCGCACGTGCGTCTCATACACGATGGTTTCGCCCCAGGGCGTGTCGGGGCGCACGTCGCGCGACCAGTCGAAGGCGTCGTCGGTGACGATGCACTTGGGCATCGCGGGCGCGGAATCGCGGCGATCGACTGACATGTCGAGCCGGTTCGAATGCACGCGATAGCCGAAGAGCGCGTCCGACCAGCGCCAGGGACCGACGAGTTTTTTTGCGTAGGGATCGAGCAGAAGCTTGTGCGGATTGAAGCGATGCCCCTGCTGCGGCTGATACGGGCCGTGCGCGCGGAAACCATAGACCGTGCCCGGATGCGCGCCGGGCAGATAACCGTGCCAGATTTCATCGGTGCACTCGGGCAGGTCGAAGCGCATCAGTTCCTTGCGGCCGGTGCTGTCGAAGAGACATACCTCGATGCGATGTGCATTCGATGAAAACACCGCGAAGTTCACGCCCAGACCGTCCCAGTTGGCTCCGAGCGGGTAGGGGGCGCCCGGGAGTAACTTTTCGGGGAGTGCATTTGCCATGTGGCGCGTCCTTTTTTGCCTTCTTTCGCCGGTTCGGCGGGTTGGGGTATCAGTTTATGCCTTTGTTTTGATGGGGTTTGGGGTTGTTGGGAGTTTGATTTGTGTCTGTTCGGTAGTGTTTTGCTACTGGGCCAGCTACACCGGTGGGCATGGCTTTTCAGCGTGCGCTTGCCAATTGCCCCGCAAACGGGCAACGCAATCAGACCGGACGCGCAACCCGAAGTCCGGCGCCGGCCACCCAAACGCAGCCCGTCAATCCGCCCGCAAAACGATCGTCGCCAACGGAGGCAGCGTCAGCGCCGCCGACTGCTCCCTCCCATGACTCGGATAGTCATCCGTATGAATGACCCCTCCATTCCCCGTATTCGACCCGCCATAAATCGAAGCATCGGAGTTGAAGACCTCGCTCCATCGCCCACGCCGCGGCAACCCGATTCGATAAGCCAGCCGCGGCACCGGCGTCATATTGCACACGACGACCAGATCGCGCCCCTCGGCATCCGTGCGCCGATACGCATACACGCTGTTCGCATTGTCATCGCCGACGATCCACTCGAAGCCGCGCGCATCGCTGTCCAGCTTGTGCAACGCAGGCTCGCTCGTATAAAGATGATTCAGATCACGCACGAGTTTCTGCAAGCCGCCATGCAGTGAATCGTCGAGCAGATGCCAGTGCGGCGATTCATCGTGATTGAACTCCGCGAATTGCCCGAATTCGCCGCCCATGAACAAGAGCTTCTTGCCCGGATGCGTCCACATGAAGCCGAAATACGCGCGCAGATTGGCGAATTTCTGCCAGCGGTCGCCCGGCATCTTGTTGATGAGCGATCCCTTGCCGTGCACCACTTCATCGTGCGACAAGGGCAGCACGAACCGCTCGGAATACGCATACACCATCCCGAAGGTATAGAGATGATGGTGATATTGCCGATAAACCGGATCTTCCTGCATGTAATGCAGCGTGTCGTGCATCCAGCCCATGTTCCACTTGAAATCGAAACCGAGGCCGCCGCTCTCGACACTCGCCGTCACACCCGGCCATGCGGTCGATTCCTCCGCCACCGTGATCGCGCCCGGAATCTGCCGCACTTCATGATTCAACCGCTTCAGGAACGCGATCGATTCGAGATTCTCGCGCCCGCCATAGATGTTCGGCACCCACTCGCCCGCCTTGCGCGAATAGTCGCGATAGAGCATCGACGCGACCGCATCGACGCGCAGGCCGTCGATGTGATAGCGCTTCAGCCACGCAAGCCCCGATGCGATCAGGAACGCGCTCACCTCGTTGCGGCCGAGGTTGTAGATCATCGTGTTCCAGTCCTGGTGGTAGCCCTCGCGCGGGTCCGCATGTTCGTAGAGCGGCGTACCGTCGAACTGCACGAGACCGTGCGCGTCGTTCGGAAAGTGCGCCGGCACCCAGTCGATGATCACGCCGAGCCCCGCCTCGTGCGCACGGTTCACGAACTCCGCGAACTGTTCCGGCGTGCCGAAGCGCGCGGACGGCGCGAACTGCCCGAGCGGCTGATAACCCCACGAACCGCCGAACGGATGCTCCGCGATCGGCATGAATTCGAGGTGCGTGAAGCCCATGCCCTTCGCATACGGAATCAGGCGCTCGGCAAGCTCGTGCCAGTTCATGCCGCGATTGGCTTCCTCGGGCACGCGCAGCCACGATTCGGCGTGCGCCTCGTAAATGGTGATCGGCGATTGCGGCGTCTGCTTGCCGCCGCGCGTGGCCATCCAGTCGGCATCGGTCCAGGCGTAATGATCGATCGCATCCGCATCCGCGACGACGGATGCCGTCGAAGGCGGCTTCTCGCTCTGCATCGCACAGGGATCGGCCTTCAGCGGCAACGTGTGGCCGTCGCGCGTGACGATCTCGTACTTGTAGCGCGTGCCCGCGCCGATGCCCGGAATGAACAGTTCCCACACGCCCGCGTCGTGACGCAGGCGCATGGGGTGACGTCGGCCGTCCCATGTGTTGAAGTCGCCGACCACGGACACACGCCGCGCATTCGGCGCCCACACGGCGAAGCGCACGCCCGCGACGTTGCCGTGCGTGACCGGCCGGGAGCCCAGGCACTCGAGCACCGCATATGGATCCGCGTGCGAGAGGCGCGCGAGCCATTCATCGGACAACACGGGGCCGAACGAGTACGTGTCGTGCGTTTCTTGCGGCGTGCCATGCCAGTCGACTTGCAGGCGATACGCCGTCGGCCTCTCGACGAAGCCCGCGTAAAGCCCTGCATCGTGGATGCGCGCGAGCGAGCCGATGTGCTCGCCGCTGCCCGAATCCGTCACGCTCACCGACGATGCGCCCGGCAGGAACACGCGCACGACATGCCCGCGATCGGTTTCATGCAGGCCGAGCATCGAGAACGGGTCGGGATGCCGGGCCTCGACGAGCGCGTCGATGTCGAGCGGATTCAGGCCGTGCGCGGGATTCCTGGAATCCGCCGGATCGCTACGATTGTTCATGGTGGGTTCCATCCGGATTGTCCTTGGTTGCTCCGAAGACGGGGCGCGTGCCCGGAGCGGGCGGCTCGCCCGTATCGCCCAGCAAGCGGCTCGCGAGCGACGCGAGACCCCGCAACGGAAGGCCGATCCAGGTCGGCCGGTTCGCTGCTTCGTAGCGGATTTCGTAAGCGGCCTTTTCGATCAGAAAGAGATCGAGCAACGCTTCGAAAACGTCTTCGGCCGCGATCGTTTCGGGCGACGATGCGATCGCCGCCGTGTACTCACGCAAGAAGCTCTCCTCGGCGAAGGCGCGCAGCCGTTCGAAGAGAGCGCGCTTGCGATCCGCCGTCTGGGCGGGCGCGTTCTCGGTCGTGGATTGCGCGGCCGCGCTCGCATACGACAGCGAACGCAGCAGCCCCGCGACGTCGCGCAGCGGGCTCGTCTTTCTGCGGCGCTCCTCGAGCGGGCGCGCGGGCTCGCCTTCGAAATCGATCAGATACGCATCGCCCTGCGCCATCAGCACCTGGCCCAGGTGGAAGTCGCCGTGGATGCGGATGCACAGCGCATCGGCGCCGGGCGCGACGAGTTTCTTCACGGCATCGACGAGCAGGGCGCGGCGATCGAGCAGGCTCTGCGCAAGGAAGCGGTCGTGCTCATTGAACTCGCCGACCTTTTGCGCAAGGATGTCGAGCGCCGATTCGAGCAGCTTCAGCGTGCCGTCGATCCAGCCGTTCACGTCCTCGGGCGTCGCGCGCTGCGGCGTGAAGGCTTCGTCCTCGGTCGGCGACGCGAGCGCGACATGCAATTCGCCCAGCCGCTTGCCGATGATGCCCGCGATGCTGCCGTAGCCCGAGAAGCCTTCCGCCTGCGCATCGCGCTCCGGCGTATGGTCCTCCGGTTCCACCGCGACCGCGAGTTCATCGACGGTGCGGCGCAGATAATCGAGCGCGTAGTTCCACGCATCGCCCTGATTGTCGATGAAGCCTTGCAGGATGATGAGCGTATGCGGCACGCCTTGCGGATCGACGCGCACGACTTCGCCATACAGCGGGCCGGTGTTCGCATAGCCGAGCTTCGTCAGATAGCGGCTCATTTCCGCTTCGGGATGAATGCCGCCGACGACACGCCGCACGAGCTTCAACACGACCTTGTCGCCGATCACGAGCGAGCTGTTGCTCTGCTCGGCCGCGAGCCAGCGGATCTCGGGCAGATCGGCGGGATAGTAGTTGAGCTCGTTGAGGCGCTCGGTGGGAATGAAGCGGATCTCGCTCTTTTGCACCGTCGGCACGACCGCGCGTTCCTTCAGTTTGCGCATCACGCCGTAGGTGAACTGCGGCACCGCGAACGCATCGGTCAGATGCCCGATGTTGCGGTTGCGGCGCACGCGCGCCAGCGCGAGCTGCATGTAGAGCGGCGAAGTCGTCTCGGTGCCCCACGCGATGGAAAGCGGCAGCACGTAGCGCTCGCAATGATCGCCGACATCGGCTTCGATCTCGGTGAAGGCAAAGCCCGCGCCTTCGATCGTCGTCAGCGCGGCGAGGCGCACGCCATGCAGCTTCTGATCCTTCGACGCGAACCAGCGGCGCTTGCTCAGGTAATTCGGCAGCACTTCCGATTCGAGCAGACGCACGTTCTCGGGCGTTGGTCCCGTCTGTCCCGCGCGAATCACCATCGTCACGAATTCGGGCAATTGCTCCGAGGGCGCCTGCGCCCACGCCGGCCGCATGTTGCCCGGGCACAACTGGAACCACAGAAAGCCGTACGGCGGGAAGGTCAGCAGATACGTGAGCTTGCCGATGGCCGGAAACGGCGAATCGGCGGTCATTTCCAGCGGCACCGATCCATCGAACTCCGACAGGTCGAGTTCCACCGCTTGCGGCGCGCGCGAAAGGTTCGCGACGCACAGAACCGGCGGCTCGCCTTCGAGCTCGCGCAGATACGCGAGGATCTTGCGATTCGCGGGCCGCAGGAAGCGGATCGTGCCGCGTCCGAACGCATGCTTCGAGCGACGCACAGCGAGCATCTTGCGCGTCCAGTTCAGCAGGGAATGAGGGTCGCGGCTTTGCGATTCGACGTTCACCGCGTCGTAGCCGTAGAGCGAACCCATCACCGGCGGCAACACGAGTTGCTCGGGATCGGCGCGCGAAAACCCGCCGTTTCGATCGGACGACCATTGCATCGGCGTGCGCACGCCGTCGCGGTCGCCCAAGTGGATGTTGTCGCCCATGCCGAGCTCGTCGCCGTAATAGATGACGGGCGTGCCGGGCATCGACAGCAGCAGCGAGTTGATGAGTTCGATGCGGCGGCGATCGCGCTCCATGAGCGGCGCGAGACGCCGGCGAATGCCGAGGTTCAGGCGCGCGCGGCGATCGCTCGCATACGTGTTCCACAGATAGTCCCGCTCGGAGTCAGTGACCATTTCGAGCGTGAGTTCATCGTGGTTGCGCAGGAAGATCGCCCATTGATTCGTCGTGCCGAGATCGGGCGTCTGCCGCATGATGTCGGTGATCGGAAAGCGGTCCTCGCTCGCGATGGACATGTAGATGCGCGGCATCAGCGGGAAGTGGAACGCCATATGGCATTCGTCTTCATCGCCGAAATATTCCTTCACGTCTTCCGGCCACTGGTTCGCTTCCGCGAGCAGCATGCGGTTCGGATACTCGGCGTCGATGGTCGCGCGAATCTTCTTCAGGATCGCGTGCGTCTCGGGCAGGTTCTCGTTGTTCGTACCTTCACGCTCGACGAGATAGGGCACCGCATCCAGCCGCAGCCCGTCGATGCCCATGTCGAGCCAGAAGCGCATCACGGACAGCACTTCCTTGATGACCGCGGGATTGTCGAAGTTCAGGTCGGGCTGGTGCGCATAGAAGCGATGCCAGTAGTACTGTCCCGCGACCGGATCGTGCGTCCAGTTCGACGGCTCCGTGTCGATGAAGATGATGCGCGTCTCTTCGTACTTCTTGTCCGTATCGGACCAAACGTAGTAGTTGCGATGATTCGAGCCCGGCTTCGCATGCCGCGCGCGCTGAAACCACGGATGCTGATCCGACGTGTGATTGATGACGAGCTCGGTGATCACGCGTATGCCGCGCGCATGCGCTTCCTGGATGAAGCGCTTGACGTCCGCGAGCGTGCCGTAGTCCGGATGCACGTTGCGGTAATCGGCGATGTCGTAGCCGTCGTCGCGGCGCGGCGATGGATAGAACGGTAGCAGCCAGATCGCATCGACGCCCAGTTCCGCGATGTAGTCGAGCTTCGCGAGCAGGCCGGGGAAATCGCCGATGCCGTCGTTGTTCGCATCGAAGAAAGACTTGATGTGAACCTGATAGATGATCGCGTCCTTGTACCAGAGCGGATCGTCGCTGAGAATCGAGGCTTTCTTGTTGCGCTTCACCCTTGTATCCACGGTTTCGCTCCAATGTCCTTATGGGCTGAATGCATCGCTATTCGCCCTTGTAATGGGTGTGCTCTCGTTCGCTACTGAGGATTCATCCTTCTGCATCCGGCTGCGGCTTCGGCAAGCCCCACGTCGGCGCAATGCGCCAGATCGCGAACGGCAGCGAATGCGGATTGAGACGAACGTGCTGACGCCGTCCGCGCCATTCGAATCGCTCGCCCGTCACCTGATCCTCGACCGTGAGTGCATCGCCCTCGCGCACGCCCCAGCGCTCGAGCGTCTGCCATGGCAACTCGATGTCCGCGCCCTGTTCATTGAACGGATCGAGATTGATCGCGACGAGCACGACGTTGTCCCGCGACGAATTCGCCTTCTCGAAGAACAGAATGTGATCGTTATGCGCGGGCAGGAAGTTCACGCCAAGATGCGTCTGCAGAGCGGGATTCGCGCGGCGAATGCGATTGAGCGCGGTGATCTCGGTCACGATGTTGCCGGGACGATTCCAGTCCCACGCCTTGATTTCGTACTTCTCGGAGTTGAGGTACTCCTCGCTGTTCGGCAGCGCGGCGGACTCGCAAAGCTCGAAGCCGCTGTACACGCCCCACAAGCCCGATAACGTCGCCGCCAGCGCCGCGCGAATCACGAAGCCCGGACGCCCCGAGCTTTGCAGAAAGCGCGGATTGATGTCCGGCGTATTCACGAAGAAGTTCGGGCGGAAGAATTCCTTCGCGTCGGTTTGCGTGAGATCGTGCATGTAGTCGATGAAATCGCGCTTGCTCTCGCGCCACGTGAAGTACGTGTACGACTGCGAGAAGCCGAGCTTGGCAAGACGATTCATCACGCGCGGCCGCGTGAACGCTTCGGCCAGGAAGATCACGTCGGGATGACGCGCGCGCACGTCGCCGATCACCCATTCCCAGAACGGGAACGGCTTCGTATGCGGATTATCGACGCGGAAGATGCGCACCCCCGCTGCGATCCAGTGCAGAAAGACGTCGCGCAATGCGATCCATAGCTCGGGCTTCGCGTCCTGCGCATAGAAGTCCGGATTCACGATGTCCTGATACTTCTTCGGCGGATTCTCCGCATAACGCAGCGTGCCGTCGGGACGCCATGCGAACCATGTCGGATGTTCCTTCAGCCACGGATGATCGGGCGAGCACTGCACCGCGAAATCGAGCGCGATTTCGAGACCATGTTCATGCGCGGCTTCGAGCATGCGCTTGAAGTCGTCGAGATTGCCGAGTTCCGGATGCACGGCGGTATGTCCGCCTTCCTTGCCGCCGATCGCATACGGGCTGCCCACATCGCCGGGACCTGCCGTCAGCGTGTTGTTCTTGCCCTTGCGGTTCGCGACGCCGATCGGATGAATCGGCGGGAAGTAGAGCACGTCGAAGCCCATCTGGCGGATGCGGGGCAGCTTGCCGATCACGTCGATGAACGTGCCGTGGCGGTTCACGTCGTCGCTCATCGAGCGCGGGAAGATCTCGTACCAGCTCGCGAAGCGCGCGGCGGCGCGTTCCGCATCGACGCGATACACGACCGGATCGCGCGACAGAAACGGACGATGCCGCGCGGCTGCGACGGCCTTCGCGGTCGCCGGCGCGAGCGTGAGTTCGAGCTTGCGCGCGTCGTCGGCTTTCGTGAACTCCTTGACGATCGCGTCGAGCGGGGCGCTGTTGCTGTCGGCGTCGTCGGCGGTCTTGACTTCGGCGAGGATCAGCGCGAACAGATGCTTCGCTTCCTCGACTTCCAGCTCGACGGTCTGCCCGGCCTTCAGCTTCTTCTGCATGTGATCGACGAGCGACGCGTAATCGTCGCGCCACGCCATGACGACGAATTCGTGCCGGCCCACGCGTTCGAGCGGAATGCGCGCGGACCACAGATCGAGTCCGGCGGGCTGCACGGCGCGCATCGGCGCTTCGTGCCAGACGGTTTCGTCGGCGGCGCGCCATTGCACGGCGGCGGCGATCTTGTCGTGACCTTCCGCGAAGATCGCGGCCTGAATCTCCACTGCCTCGCCGACGATGCGCTTGGCCGGAAAGCGCCCATGATCGACCGAAGGCGTCACGCTTTCGATCGAGACGCGCGGCGCGGCGATTGCCTCGGTCACCGCTTTCTTGTCCGCGGCCTTCGCGCCGCGCTTCACCTGCGGCTGCGCGAGCAGGATGAACGGCTCGGCCTCGGCGCGAAAGAGCCGCACTTCGCCCGCCCTGAGCGAAAACGGCGCGAGCCGTTCGGCCTTGCCCATGGAATCGTCGATGAGCGCAAAGCGCGTGTAGTTGCCCGGCACCGATTCGAGCAGATGCAGCGTATCGACATGCACGGGCGCGACGAGATCGGGATTGATCACGGCCAGCACGGCGTCGTTGCTATGGCGCAAATCGCCGCCATCCGCGCGGATCAACGCAGCGTACGGCGTGCCCGCGCCCGTCAGCGCCCGCAGTTCACCGACGCTCGACAGCGTGCCGACGTTGCGCTGCAAGTCGTTCGCGCGTTTGACGCGCGCCGTGAGGTCGATGCGCTTCTCGTTCTTCGCCCGCTCGTATTCGGCTGCGATGCCATATTGCGGCGACATCGGCAGGCCGACGCCATACTCGAAACCCATCGGCACCATGATGCCGGTGCCGAGCGCGGCGGCGGTGTCGAGCGCGCGTGTGTACGCGCGTTCGACGAGCGCGGTGTCGCTCGTATCGGAGAGATCGCTGATGAGCCGCGTGCCGAACGGATCTTCCGGAAACGTGATCGGCGATGCGATGCGCGACAGTGCCGCGTGCTCGTCGAAGAGCCACGCGCTCTTGAAATCCCACCAGCGCGTCGAGGCGAACACGGCATCGAATGCGGCATCGGCGAGACCGTGCAGATCATGGCGCGTGACGCCCACGGTCCATGCGAGCCAGCGTGTCTCGGGATGCTTCTCGCGCACCGCGGCGCCGAGCCTGCGCCATACGTGCGCCGGCACCGCGTGCGGCGAATCGAAGCGAAAGCCGCCCACGCCCGCATCGGCGAGCAGGTTCAGCTCGCGTGCCCACCATTCGGTCAGATGATGCGCGGCCTCGCCATCGGCGAAGTTCGCCCGCGCGACATCGCGCTGACGCGGCGGCTTGCGCGGATCGAGCCGCGCATCGGCGCTCTCGAAGGGCTGGAACCAGTGTTTGTTGTCCTGATAGAGGCCGCCTTCCGCGCTCACGCGGTCGATCACGATATCGACAAGCAGCGTGAGCTCGTGCTTCTTCGCGGCGTCGGCGAGCTGGCGCAGGCCATCGGCTGCGCTCATATCGGATTCGAAAACGGCATGCAGCCGATGATGATCCGCGACGGCCTCGCGATGCCCGTTGCTCCCGGGCATGAATGGCGAGCCGATCAGGACGTGATCGAAGCCAAGCGCGGCCGCGTGCTCGAACTGGGCGGGCCAGTTCGCGAGCGGGCCGACGAGCAGGGGATCGATGAAGTAGATACGCGGCGCGTACGCATGATGAGCTTGATGGTTTTCCATCGTTCGTCTTTTCCAGAGTCGTCCTGCGGTGGCGGGGATGCGGGCATCAATCGCGATCACGCTCACGGGCCAAACTGCTGAAGAGCCGGTCCGCACATACGGAATCGCGCGGACGTCAGGCGGAACTCAGATTACACCCTGGCGCCGCGTGAATCGACGCCGGCCTGGCCGCTTGTCGCGATGCACCGTGCATCGTGCGCTGGTCACGCTCACGGTAGGCGCCACGATCCCAAGTGATTTCCTTCGGTTCGCACGGGGCGAGGCAGCAGTTTGCGTGCCTCGCCCGGCGAGTGCCCGGTTCAGCTTTGCATCAAGGCACTACTATGGAACAACTGCGCCGCGTATGCTCATGCGGTGCGCGCAAGCGAACGCGCGTCCTGCACTTGCGCGGGCGCGGTTGCCTGCATGAGCTCGGGAACGCGGCGCGTGCGCAACGTCGAGCGGCTCGGGCGCGCGTCGCTCAGGCCGACGTACAGTGCGACCATCGTCGTCACGGCTTCGTTCCATCCGAAATCGCAGGACATCGCGTTGCGCTGCAGCGCGCGCCACACTTGCGGACGCATGTAGGCATCGAGCGCGCGGCTCGCGGCGTCGATGACATCGTCGGCGCGTTCGCCGTCGAAGAGAAAGCCCGTAGGCGCATGTGCGGCGCGCGGTGCCGCGATCGACGCGATGGGCGTGTCGTGCGTGCCGTCGCGCAGATACGCCGAGGGACGCAGCACGTCGCGCACGTCATGTTCCGCGTTCTGCGCCGCATCGACGATGGTGTCGGCGAGGCCGCCCACGCGCGAGGCGATCGGCAGCGTGCCGTAGCGCATGGCATACATCTGCGTGAGGCCGCACGGCTCGAAGCGGCTGCCGTGCAACAGGAGATCCGCGCCCGCGTGCAAGGCATGCGCGCGCCGTTCGTCATATCCGATATACACGCCCACGCGATCCGGCCATTCCTGCGCGAGCTTCCTGAAGCCCGCCTCGATATACGCCTCGCCCTTGCCGATCACCGCGAGTTGCAGGCGCGGATGTTTCTCGAGCAGCCGGGGCAGCGCTTCGAGCGCGACATCGGCGAGCTTCTGGCCGGTCATGCGGCTGCCGATTGCCATGAGCGGCGCGAAAGGATCGACGGGCAGGCCGAACCTGCGTTGCAGCGCGCGCTTGCAGGCGTGCTTGCCGCGCATGTCGTCGAATGAATAGTTGCGTTCGATGAGCGGGTCCGTGGCGGGATTCCACGTCTGTTCGTCGATGCCATTGACGACGCCCACCAATTTGTCCGCGCAGCTTTGCAGCACGCCTTCCATCAGATGCCCGAAGCGCGGCGTGAGGATTTCGCGTGCGTAGGTTTCAGAGACGGTCGTCACGCGATCGGCGTGCACGATGCCCGCTTTCATCAGACTCAGCGCGCCATAGAACTCGATGCTCTTCGGATCGCTCAACGCATGCACGAGCCACTTTTGCGGCACGCCGAGCGACGCACCAAGCGAGAGCGCGTAGTTGCCCTGGAATGCAAGATTGTGGATCGTGAATACGCTCTTCGCGTGCACGCCCGCGTGTTTCATCAGAAGCGGCGTCAGGCCGGTATGCCAGTCGTGGGCATGAACGACGTCGGGCTTCTTCACGCCGCGCACGCCTTCGGCGATCTTGACGGCGGCCGCCGAGAGCATCGCGAAGCGGATCGCGTTGTCCGGATAGTCGCGGCCCTGCGCATCCTGATAAAGGCCGGTGCGCGCATAGAGCGCATCGGCGCGCAGCAGCAACACCGGCACGCCGGTATCGGGCATGCGGCCGCGCAACAGTGCTGCATCGCCACCGGGCAGGCCCGTAAGCGTGCCCACCTTGCTCAGACCTTCAGCCTGAGCAATCGCATTCGGGTAGGCGGGGAGCAGGATGGTGGCGTCGACGCCGGCTTCGCGCAGCGCGGCAGCATAGGCGCTGACCATGTCGCCGAGTCCGCCGGTCTTGGCGAGCGGGACGGCTTCGGAGGCGACCAGCAGAACATTCAAAGGCAAAGTGGGGCTCCTGAGCAAGAGGAACGCGCGGACGGCAAGCCGCGCATGCGAGCGCTGATCGAGGTTTCGTCTGAAATAGCTGGCGCAATTCAGCAATCGCTGTGCCACGCGCGCGCGTGCATGTGCGGTGCAGCACATTCGTGTGCGGCCATGGCATGCCGAGACCGCCGGCGCACGGCGCCGGCCAGGCACGAAGCTGCACGAACGTGCCGCGTGTAAAACTGACAGCGGCGTGCGTCGCGTTTTTACACGGCGTATCCGAAGAGCTTATGGAGCGCGCGTGACAGCGTCGTTTCAGCCGCCGACCATGCTCGCGGCGATGTTGATCGAGAGCCCGAGCACCGCGAGATTGAAGAAGAAAGACAAGACCGACTGCGCGAGCGCGGTGCGGCGCGCGGATGTCGATGCAAGCGAGACGTCGGCGGTTTGAGAGGCGACCGCGATGGTGAAGGAGAAGTAGAGGAAGTCCCAGTAATCGGGCTTCAGATGCCGGTCGGGAAACCTGAGGGCGGGATCGTTATCGGGCGACTGATAGTAATGCCGTGCGTAGTGCAGCGTGAACATCGTCGGGATCAGGAGCCAGGCGCCGAGCATCGTCGCGCCGGTCAGGACGTAATGCAGCACCGCTCCCGCGCCCAGGTTCTTCGCGGTCGATAACTCGAAGACGATCGCCACGATGCTCGCGAGTGCCGCGACGCTCACGACCATCAGGACCGTCGCGGCGTTTTCGTCCTCGCGTTCGGCAAGCGCCTGCACGTCGCTCTGGCGCGCGGTCGCCATCTTGAGCCAGATCAGCACGAGATAGAGCCACACCGCCGCGTCCCAGCCGATCAGCGCGCGCGCGGTCGGGCGCACGTGCGCCGGAACCAAAGCGGCGACGACGCAACCAATCAGGAGGCCGACCAGGGCGCGCGGCCGGTAGCGCAGAACGGGCGGGAGAATCTGCTTCATTTCGTTTCTATCCGCGTGAGAGCCAGCCTTCGCTCGATGCCTGCGATTATTGCCCGGTCACCTTTCGGCAAGCTGAGGAAAGCGCATGAAAACGTCCGAGCGCGTGTCGTTCGCGATGCGGCGGGGCCTCGTGGCGGGCGGGTGCGCGTTCGCCGCGTGGGCGTCGCTGCCTGCGCGCGCTCAACAGCAGTCGCGCGCGCCCGGGTTCGATGCGTTCGTCGCGGTATCGGCGAGGCTCACAGGCCGCACGAGCTTCGATCCGCTTCTGGCCGACCGCGTGCATGCGGCGCTCGTCCGGCACGTTCCCGAGTTCGCCGCGAAGATCGCCGCGCTCGACCAATGGATTGCGACGCACGGCGGCACACCGACCGACGTCATCACGGCCGCGCTGGAAACCACGCGCCCCGAGCTCGCGAAGACGGTGGGTGCGGTGATGCGTGCGTGGTATCTCGGCGTCGTCGGCGAGCCGCCGCATGTCGAGGTCGTTGCGTACGAACGCGCACTGATGTTCGATCCCGTCGGCGACATGCTCACGATTCCCTCATACTGCCGCGGCGAGCCCGCCGACTGGGCGCGCAAGCCCTGAGCGGCCGGCGCGCAGGCATCACGACCAAGGACAAAGGCGCGCGCATGGCGGGTTCCACTTCGGCGGATGTGGTCGTCGTCGGATCGGGCGTGGCGGGCAGTCTCGTCGCGTATCGGCTGGCGAAGGCGGGCGCGTCGGTGATCCTGCTCGAAGCGGGGCCGCGTCTCGCGCGCTGGCAGATCGTCGACAACTTTCGCCGCGTCGCCGACAAGCGCGACCTGTGCGCGCCATATCCGCTTCTGCGTCACGCGCCTCGCCCCGAGCCGATGAATCCGGGCGCATATCTCATCGATCGCGGCACGACCCCGTATCGACCGCAATATCTGCGGCTCGTCGGCGGCACCACGTGGCACTGGGCGGGCGCCGCCTGGCGTCTGTTGCCCGCCGATTTTCGCGTGAAGTCGCTGTACGGCGTCGGGCGCGACTGGCCGTTTCCCTACGAGACGCTCGAGCCCTGGTACGGTCAGGCCGAAGTCGAGCTGGGCGTTGCGGGCCCGGATCTCGATCTCGGCTCGCCGCGCTCGACGCCTTATCCGATGACCGCGCTGCCGCTCTCATGGATGGACCGGCGTGTGGCGGACGTGCTCGGCGCGCAGTCGTTGCGCGTCGTGCCCGAGCCGATGGCGCGCAATAGCCGCCCATACGACGCGCGCCCCGCGTGCTGCGGCAACAACAATTGCATGCCGATTTGCCCGATCGGCGCGCTTTACCACGCCGCCACGCATGCCGACAAAGCCGAGCGCGCGGGCGCGGCGCTGATCGCGCAGGCAGTCGCGTATCGCGTCGAGGCCAACGATCGCGGCGACATCGTCGCGATCCATTACAAGGACCCGAACGGCCAGAGCACGCGCGTGACGGGCAAGCGCTTCGTGATCGCGGCGAACGGCATCGAAACGCCCAGGCTTCTTCTGATGTCGACGTCGGCGCGCTATCCCAAGGGCATCGCCAATGGCTCGGATCAGGTCGGACGTAACCTGATGGATCATCCCGGCGCGAGCGTGAGCTTTCTCGCGAACGAGGCGCTGTGGCCGGGGCGCGGGCCGGTGGAAATGAGCTCGATCGTCGACTTTCGCGACGGGCCGTTTCGCGCGCAGCAGGCGGCGAAGAAGCTGCATCTGTCGAACGCGGCGCCCACGCTCGCCGTCACCTGGAACCTGCTCGGCAAAGGGCTGACGGGCGGCGAACTCGACCGGCAGATCCGCGAGCAGTGCGCGCGCAGGCTCACGTTCGGTAGCTTCCACGAGCAATTGCCATCGGGCGCGAATCGCGTGACGCTGTCGGCGCAAAAGGATGCGCTCGGCTTGCCGCGTCCGGAAATCGCCTATGCGATCGACGACTACGTGCGCAAGAGCGCCGCCGATACGCGCGCGCTGTTCGGTCGCATTGCCGGCATGTTCGACGGCACCGAGATCGAATACGACGATTCGCTCGGCGCGAGCAGCCACATCATGGGCACGGCGATCATGGGCCGCGATCCGGGCGATGCCGTCGTCGATGCCGAATGCCGCGCGCACGATCATGCGAATCTTTTCATCGCCGGCAGCGCGGTGATGCCCGCGGGCGGTTCGGTCAATTGCACGTTGACGATCGCGGCGCTCGCGCTGCGGCTCGCCGGCACGATCGAAACGTCGTTGCGATGAACGCGCGATTCACGGGCGTGTTCGTCCTCCTGGCTTGTCTGCTCAGCCCTGCCAACGCGCAAACCAAAGCCGCTCAAGGCGAGTATCTCGTGCGCGCGGGCGGCTGCATGAGCTGCCATACCGCCGATCCCGCGCGGCCGTTCGCGGGCGGCAGGCCGATCGCGACGCCGTTCGGCAACGTGTATGCGCCGAACATCACGAGCGACCGGGAAACGGGCATCGGCGCATGGACCGACGCGCAGTTCATCCGGGCGATGCGTGAGGGCATCGGACGCAACGGCGAGCGGCTCTATCCCGCGTTTCCGTACACCGCGTACACGCTGCTTTCGGACGCCGATCTCCTCTCGATGCGCGCCTGGCTCGCAACCGTGCCGCCCGTGCGCACCGCGAGGCCGCGCAACGCGCTCTCGTTTCCCTTCGACCAGCGCTGGCTGATGACGCTGTGGAATCTGTTCAATTTTTCGCCGGGACGCTTCGTTGCCGATCCGTCGAAGAGCGCGGAGTGGAATCGCGGGGCGTATCTCGTCGAGGGGCTCGGGCATTGCGGCGAGTGCCACACACCGCGCAACTGGCTCGGCGGACTGGACCGGAGTGAGCGGCTCGGCGGCGCGACGATCGCGGGCTGGCAGGCAGGCAACCTCACGCCCGAACGCGTGGCGGGCATCGGCGCATGGCGCGACGACGAACTGCTGCGCTTTCTGTCGACGGGCGCGGCGCCCGGCCGTGCCTACGCGCTCGGACCGATGGCGGAGGTCGTCGCCACGAGCACGCAATTTATGACGACCGCCGATCTGCGCGCGATGATCACGTATCTGCGCGCCGTGCCGCCGGTCGCGGTGAAGGCGGCGCGCGTGCGCACGAGCTTCGGTCGGCCGGCACGCACGGACATCACGGCGCTCGACAGCGACGGCGCACGGCTCTACGCGGCCGCCTGCGCGAGTTGTCACGGCGTGACGGGCGAGGGTGGCAAGTCGTTTCCCTCACTCGTGCACGACAGCGTGACCGGCGCACTTGGCATCGCGACGACGAACAATCTCGTCCTCGTGATCCTGCACGGCGTGAATCGTCAGACGCGCGACGCCCATGCCCAGATGCCGGCGTTCGGCGCGCAACTGACGGACGAAGAGATCGCGGCGCTGGCCAACTTCATCACGCGCCAGTTCGGTGATCCACGCGCAACGACCGATGCAAAAACGGTCGCGCGGCTGCGCGCGATAGCGCAATAAATACGGGTTGAATCGACGGCGCGCAGCAGCTTTTACGCGCGTATCCAGCGCGCCGGTAACGCCCGTGTAACGAGTGTCGATGCGGCTTGCAGATTGCTTGCAAAAGCGAGCCAGGCCTCACACCTTGTCATTGAGCAGCGCTATCATCGGCGCATGAATGGTCCTACCTATCCTATCGTTTGCAGGCATCCCGCCAATGATATCGGCCGCGATTTCGTGGTCGGCGATCTGCATGGCTGCATGGATGCGCTGCGCTATCTTCTGCACGAAATCGGCTTCGATGGTGCGCGGGACAGGCTGTTCTCCGTCGGCGATCTGGTCGATCGCGGCACCGACTCGCGCGCGGCCATCGATCTCATCGACAAGCCGTGGTTCTATCCCGTGCTCGGCAATCACGAGGATTCGCTGATCTCGGTCGCGACCGGCACGATGCGCCGTCAGTCGTGGTACGCGATCGGCGGCGCGTGGGCAGACGCGATTCCCGACGATCAACTCGCCGTGCTCGCGGCGCGGCTCGCGAAGTTGCCGCTCGTGCGCATCGTCGGCGAAGGTGAACGGCGCTTCAACGTGCTGCATGCGGAGTTTTTCGGCAACGACGCCGAACTCGACGCCGGCGATTTCCATGAAGACGTGCGCACGCAGATTCTGTGGGGCCGCGCCCTCGCGCTCGGTCAGGCGGACCCGCAGCAACAGCTCGGGCTGTCGCCGACCTACTGCGGCCATACGCCGACGCGCGCCGTGAAGCAGATCGGCTCGCAGATTTACATCGATACGTGCGCGTTCGCGCCGGAAGGCCGTCTCACGATCGTTCAGGCCGGCACCGAAGAGCGCTGGTCCGTGAAGGAGCGCTGGGCCGCCTCCGAGGGCGCGCGGGAGCTTGCGCTGCCCTGACGTCCGCCACGGCTTCGCGCAGGCGGCACGCGCGTTGCTCGGTGCTTCGCCATGAATCGAACGTCAATCAGGCGAGGCGCGCGGTGGCGAGAACGAGAACGAGCGACGAGACAGGCGGCGGATCCGGCGACGCACGGACGGGCGCCTTGCAGGGCTGCCCCGAGGATTTGCCGCCGGGCCTGCGCTACATGGACGATTCGCGGCGCGGCTACACGCGCGAGTGGATCGACGGGGCGTTCGCGTACTTCAACACGCAAGGCAAGCGAATCGATGACGAAGCCGAGATTCGCCGCATCAATGCGCTCGCCATTCCGCCCGCTTATACCGATGTCTGGATCTGCCCCGACTCGCGCGGACATCTCCAGGCGACGGGGCGCGATGCGCGCGGGCGCAAGCAATATCGCTATCACCCGCAGTGGCGCGAAACCCGCGACGCCAACAAGTACGAGCGCATGCTCGCGTTTTCCGTCGTGCTGCCGAAGCTGCGTGCGCGCGTTACGCGCGATCTGTCGCTCGACGGCATGCCGCGCGACAAGGTGCTCGCGACCGTCGTGCGTTTGCTCGACACGACGCTCATTCGCGTGGGCAGCGAGGAATACGCGCGCGAGAACCGCTCATACGGGCTGACGACGTTGCGCAAGCGCCACCTCAAAGTGTCGGCGGGAACGTTGAGGTTCAGGTTCCGCGGCAAAAGCGGCATCGAGCACGATGTCGCGGTGAGCGACGCGCGGGTTGCGCGCATCGTCAAGCGGTGCATGGACTTGCCGGGACAGGATCTGTTCCAGTATCTCGATGCGGACGGCACGCGCCACTCGGTCTCTTCATCCGACATCAACGATTATCTGCGCGAGATCACGGGTGCGGACTTCACCGCGAAGGACTATCGCACGTGGGCCGGCAGCGTGTTCGCGCTCGCGGCGCTCAGGCGGCTGAAATGGGAGACCGTGACGGAGGCGCGCAGGCATGTCGTCGGCACGATCAAGGAAGTCGCGCAACTGCTGCGCAATACGCCTGCCGTATGCCGCAAATGTTATGTGCATCCTGCCGTGATCGACGCATTCGAGGCCGGCGAGCTTGCCGAGACGATGCCCGCGTCGCGCCGCCGCGGACTCAGGACCGACGAGGCCGCGCTCGCCATCTTCCTCGAGAAGGAAGCGAAACGCCGCACGCGCGAGGCGGCCCGCAAGAACCGCAAGGGCGAGGCGATGAACGACACGCGCCTGACCCGGCTGCTCTCGGAATCGAGCCGCAAGGCGCGCGCCGGCGGGCTCAAGGCGAGCGGCAAGAACGCGGCATCGCAGGCGCTGGAGCATGTCGCGAAGAAGCCGGCGGGGAAGGCTGCGCGCCCGGCGTCGAAGAAGCTCGCGCGCACGCGGACCGAGACGGCGATAGCGATCCGCTGAAGCGTGTGAAACGTTTGCCCGCTCAGCCGACCTGGTTCAGCTCGAAGACATAATCGATCGCCTCGCCGTTCCAGTTGTATTCCAGATACGCCGCGTGCCGGCAATCACGCAGCATCGTCGTGCGAAAGGCGGCGAGACATTCGCCTTGCGGATCGCGCACCGATGGATACACGATTCCCGGCGCGCTCGCCGTGCGCACTGCGCGTCCGAGCGCCTTGCCCGGGCCGTAGTCGTCCGGTGCGAGAATGCGCGCATCGAGGCCGGCCCGCTCGATCGCGTCGCCGCGCAGATCGACGACTTCGCCGTGCGCCATCACCGTATAGAGCCGCATCTGCTGGCGTAGCGGAGCCTCGTTCGTCGCCGCGAGAAAGAGCCCGGCGTGATAGCGCGTTTCAGCGATCGCGGTCTGCCGTTCGCGTCCGCAATAGAACACGCCGTAGCTGCCGTCGGAGAAGCGGCTGCCGTTCGGATTCAAATGCGTGAACGCGGCCATGATCGGCCCGCAGCCCGGCCCGAAGCAGCGTTCGTCCGGCGGCACGAGATCGAGTTCGCCGATTTCGGTGCGCAGGCGGTCGTTGGTCATCGCCTCGAGCGCATAGAGCGCTTCGAAATCCTGCGGCGAGGCGACGCGGTCGAACAGGTTGACGGCGGGAAAACGCGTGGGAATCACGCGATACGCGGGCGACCAGCCGATGAGGCTGTGCGGCCACTGTTCGCGCCAGTTCGATGTGTCCTTGCGAAATGCAATTCCCATCACGCCCAGCCGCCTCGCATCGCGTCGAGGTATTGGCGCACGGCGACGAGATCGCTGATATTGCCCGCCAGGAGGCGGTCGATCGCTGGATGTCCACCGAAGGGCGGCGCGGCGTTGGGACGGCGGATCCAGGTATCGGCGGCTTTCGGGTCCGGCAAAAGGATCTGGAGCGCCTTGTAGATGCCGAGAATCAGCGAGAGGCGCTCCAGGGTGTCGCGCCCGAGCCGCGCGGATTGCGGCGCGGCCTTCCATTTGAAGAAGGTGGAACGCCCCGGGGAGCCGAGCAGCGTGATCTGCTCTTCGGCCGATAGCTCCCAGTCACGGGCGATGTTGAAGAACGCGCGTAAGCCGGCGGCGGAAAGATCGCTCGAATCGAGCGCCGGACGCGGCGCCGGGGCGCGAGCCGGCGAGTGTTCGGCGCGTGCGGCGTTGGACATGTCGTTAAGTCTCCAAAGGAACTTGTTGTAGATGTTAGTCCACATTTGGATTAATACAAGCATGCCATGAATGTTTTTACGCGCGGCGCCGGATCAGGCGTCGTCATCGGTCGGACCGTAGCGGCGGCCGGGCACGTGGGATTTGAGCGCGTCGGCGATCTGCGAGGGCGTGCAATCGGCGGGGAGCACACGGCGCTGCACGCGCTGATCGTTCTTCAGCACCCATTCGACCATGCGATAAGCCGGTCCCCACGGCGGTTCGACCGGCAGGGACAGGCGGCATTCGCGCAGCGTGAGCGCGTACTGTTTTCGCATCGTCGGTGCGAGATTGGCAAAGCTTCGGCGCGCGGCGGTGTTGGCTGACATGGCACATTCCTCACGGTGATGATCCGGCCGTCCGATACGGGGCGGCGGCAATTGAGCCGGATCGCGAGACGAGTGTGTCGGGCAAGAATTAAGGGCGACTTAATCGCGAGCGGCGCCGCATCGAGGCGCGGCGAAATGTCGCCCGACGTCCTGCGGGCGCAGGTCAAGAGGGGCTTCGGCATTTTCACCACGTCGCATATCGCCTGTTTGCCGGGGCGGCGGCTTACTGTATATTCGTACAGCTTGTCTGCAACAGGGAGCTTGCCGATGATTCCACGCAACGATCCGCTCGAAGCGGCTGCGCTCGAACGTTTCATGCGCGCGACGCGCGCGGTCAACGCGGCGTTCGACGCCACACGAGGCGAGTCCGATTTCATCCAGGACGGGCAGTCCGTCGCTCGCTCGCTCGAGCGTCTCGACGCCGCGTTGCACGAACTGGAAACATCCGAGCAGTCGCTCGACGCCATTCTCTCGCGCAGAGCGGGCCACTAACCGTTGGAGCGAATCACTTGAAGCGCGTATTCCTGATCGTCGTTCTTCTGGTCGGCTCGTCGTCGCTTTTCGCGGCTGAGCGCTACACGGAAGTCTGGAATCCTCCCGAAGCACAGTCCGTCAAAGGCAAGAGCAAGACGCACGCGGCCGCGCAGACCGCGGCGAGGAAAAAGCACAAGAGCGCGACCTCAGTGAAGCAGGTCGCGGACAAGGCCGCCATCGAGCAGCCGTCCGTGGCGCCGCGTCCGAAGACAGCGTCGCGAAAGCCGGCCGAGCCGGTCATTCCGCGCAAGATCGAGCCGAACGGCCAGGTGATGCGGGTCTGAACGCGTGAACAGGCACGGATGATAAAAAGGGGCGCCCTGACGGAGCGCCCCTTTTTTTGCGCGGCTGAACACGCCGCGCTGCGTTATATCCGGCCCATCAACAACAGAACGATCACCACGATCAGCACGACGCCCAGAATCCCGCTCGGCCCGTAGCCCCAACTGCGGCTGTGCGGCCAGGAAGGAATGGCGCCGATCAAAAGCAGGATCAGGATGATCAGCAGTATGGTTCCGATCGTCATTCGACTTCTCCTTATTCAAATGACCGCGGGACGGATCGGCATCCGGCGCAGCCTCCCAACCGTCATCGACAGTCATGCGCCAGGGGAGCGGCGGCTCGCGGCCACCGGCACGATCAGTTTTGCGATCGACGACAGCACTAGAGCAATGGCCGTGCCAGTGGGCTCGAAAGACCGTGATACAAGGCGGCCGGCGTGTCGAAGGATCGTCAGCGTGAGCAGACGATTGTCGAAAAGGAGACGCGAAACGAAGCGGGATCGGCAAAACTTGCACAGCGCTGGAAAGCCCTTCGACGGGCGTTCGGGCGCGAGGTCATCGCCGGAAAGATCAAAAGATGCCGCGGAACGCCCAGAACAGCAGGCCAGCGAGCGCGATCGACACCGGCAACGTCAGAATCCACGCGAGCGCGAGGCTGCGCACGGTCCGCCATTGCAAACCGGAACCGTTCGCGGCCATCGTGCCCGCAACCCCCGATGACAGCACGTGCGTCGTGCTGACCGGCAGGCCGTAGACATCGGCGGCGCCGATGGTCAGCATTGCGACGAGTTCCGCCGACGCGCCTTGCCCGTACGTCAGATGTGTCTTGCCGATGCGCTCGCCGACCGTCACGACGATGCGCTTCCAGCCGACCATCGTGCCCAGACCGAGCGCGACCGCGACAGCGACCTTCACCCACGTCGGAATGAACTTGGTCGCGTGGTCGAGCTGCTTCTTGTAGTTGCCGAGCACGGCGTCATCGTCCCTGGAGAATGCGGGCGCCTTCTGCTTTTCCATGATGCGCAGCGCTTCGGACGCGATGTACATCTCATTGCGCACATTGCGGACGTTGCCCTGCGGAACGTCGGCGATCGTCTGGCTCGGCCGGACCTGCGTTTCGATCGAACCGACCACCGCCTTCAGCGACGCGACCGTGTCCGGCGCGAGTGTCTTCGTCTGCACGTACTTCTCCACCTGGCCGCGTGCGTCGGCCGCGGGCGAAACACCGTTGCTGTAGCGCTGCAGCACATCGGACGCGCTGTGGCTCACCGCGACGAAGGTCTGCGTTTCGCCCGCCGTCATGGCCTTGTTGAGCGCGTAGGCGGTCGGCACGGTGCCGATCAGGATCAGCATGATGAGGCCCATGCCCTTCTGGCCGTCGTTGGAACCGTGCGCGAACGACACGCCCGTGCAGGTGAGAATCAGCAGACAGCGGATCCAGAACGGCGGCGGGGTGTTCTTCTCCGGCTCCTTGTAGAGCGCCGGCACGCGGACGACGAGCTTCAGCACGTAGAGCAGGAAGCCCGCGAGAATGAAGCCGACGATCGGCGAAAACAGCAGCGACTTGCCGACCGACATCGCCTGGGTCCAGTCGACGCCCGACGTGCCGTTCGTGCCGTGCAGCATCTGGTTCATGAGGCCGACGCCGATCACCGAACCGATCAACGTATGCGAGCTCGACGAAGGAAGGCCGAGCGCCCACGTGCCGAGGTTCCAGATGATCGCCGCGATCAGGAGCGCGAAGACCATCGCGAAGCCCTGCGAGCTGCCCACGCCGATGATCAGCTCGACCGGCAGCAGTTGCAGGATGCCGAACGCGACGGCGCCGCTCGAAATCAGCACGCCGATGAAATTCCATGCGCCCGACCAGACAACCGCTAAGTTTGGCGTCAAAGAGTGCGTGTAAATTACGGTGGCAACCGCATTCGCGGTGTCGTGAAAGCCGTTGACGAATTCGAAGCCGAGCGCGATCAGCAGCGCGATGCCGAGCAGGATGTACGGAAACACCGACGATTCCCGCACCGGCGCGAGATCTTCGAGCAGATGCAGGACGCAGTACACGGCGCCCGCGCCGATGGCGATCAGAAAAAGCAGCAGCGCGAGCCGCTGCCCGAGCGTGCGTCCTTCTCGTGCTTGGGGAAAGGCGATCTGGTTCATGTCGCGTCCTTGGGTGACTTGCACGGGGGTATCGGAAGGTGGAGAGCAGATGAGAAGCGTTTCAGACGCTCAAAAGGCCATGTTTCCCGCAGCGTGTGTCGATTTCATGAATCGGGAAACATGAGCCTTTCGTATGAATTGACGGGCGGCGCGAAGCCGCTCCGGGAGACTTCATGACGATGTGGGTCGAGGTAACGCTGCAAGCGATTCGATCGGACGACGGGTCCATCGGCGTGCTCGCAGAGGCGTTGCAGCGTGTCGCCGCGTTCGCGGGCGCGACGCCCCGCTCGACGCGCCTCACCGCGCGCGAGATCGCGCTGAAAGCGCCGGGCTGGCGGCTGTCGGTGGAGACGCTGGAGGGCGCGCGCACGCTGTGCGCCGTGCAGACCGAAGGCGCGCCGATGCCCGGCTTCGTGCGTTACCGGACTTTCGCGCGGCCTGCGGGCGAGGATCTGACAGCGTCGCTGATCGAATTCGCGCAAGCCGATGAAGCGTTGCACGGACCGCTCGCCAGGGCGTATCGCCATGTGGACGCGGGAACAGCCGCGACGCCCGACGGCGAGGCGCCTGACGTTCCGGCCCCCGAAGTCGAAGTGGAGCGCATCGAATGGCGCATCGATGCGAGCGGCGCGGACATCCTCGCGACGCTCGAAACGTCCGTACAGGCGCTGCCGGCATTGCGGCTCGCGGCGCCGTCGGTGAACGGTGCGCTCGATGCAGTTTTCCGCGTCGCGGGCGAGGTGCTCGACGCCGCGCCCTTTTGCATCGCGCCGGATGACGAGCACGCGTCGCAAGCGCAGCCGGTGCATGCGGCGAAGCTCGATCTTCCGCGCACCGCGACGCGCCGCCAAGCGTTCGTCGCCATCGCGGCATCGGTGGCCGGGCAGTGGTTCGGCAACGCGGCATCGGTGGCCGGGCAGTGGTTCGGCAACGCGGACGCATCGCGCGCAGGTCTAGGCGACGAGCACGTGCATCAGTTGCGTGTCGCCCAGCGGCGGCTGAAGACACTGCTGAAACTTTTTCGCGGCTATGTCGACGATGCCTGGAACACGCGCGTTGCGCCGGATCTCACATGGTTCGGCGACCTGCTCGCCGATGCGCGCGACTGGGACGTGTTCACCGACAAGACGCTGCCCGCCTACGCGGAATCGGACGACAGCGCCGAGCGCTGGCAGGCGCTGATCGCCGCCGCCGACGCGAAGCGCCGCGTCGCGCGGGACAAGGTGCGCGATGCGCTCGCGTCGAAGCGGTACGCGCGTCTCACGCTCGCGTTCGTCGAATGGCTCGCTCGCTTCGCCTCCCAAGAGGACGCGTCGCCGACGCGCTTCGTCAGCTATGCCGAAAAGCGCATCCGCAAGGACTACCGGCGCATCGCGCATGTGCCCGATCTCGCGTCGCTCGAAGCGCATGAGCGGCATCGTGTGCGCATTCATGCCAAGCGGCTGCGCTATGCGCTCGAATTTTTCCGCTCGGTCACGTCGCGGCGCACGCGCACGCACACCGCGAAGCTGCTCGGCGAGCTGCAGACGGTACTTGGCGAAGCGAACGATGCGGCTGTCGCAGCCGACCGGCTCGCGTCCATTCCGGAGGCCAGCGATTATCAGCGCGGGTTCGCGCGGGCGTGGGGCGCGGCGTCGGCAAGGAAGGACGCGCAGGAGGGCGAGCGGCTGCTTCGGTCGATGCGTCGTCCGCGTGTGAAGGCGTCGATATAAGCCGCCACCCGTTCATTGACCCGCATGGCCACAGAGGGCGACAGATGAATAAAACAGCACGGCCGAACGTGCGCGACCCGCTGGCACTCGGCGGCTCCGTATGGCTGCGTAGCGGCACTCAGACGCTCGGCGGCGCGGCGCGCATCGGGCTGCTCGCCGCGATTCGGGACTCGGGATCGATCACCGCCGCGGCGAAGGCCGTCGGCATGAGTTACAAGGCCGCGTGGGACGCCGTCGACACCATGAACAACCTGGCCGGCGAGCCGCTCGTGACGAGCGCAACCGGCGGCAGGGGCGGCGGGGGCACGGTGCTCACGCCCGCCGCGCTGCGGCTCATCGAGACGTACCGCGCCATCGAACGCGAGCATCGAAAATTTTTGGAACGGGCGGGCGCGGCGATCGAAGGCTTCGCCCATGACTGGCAGCTGATCGGGAGACTTGGGATGAAAACGAGCGCGCGCAACCAACTGGCCGGCAAGGTAACGAAAATCACGCGTGGTGCCGTCAACGATGAAATCGAGCTCGGCTTGGCAGGCGGCCAGACGATCGTCGCGGTCGTCACGCACGAAAGCACGCAAGCGCTGGGGCTCAAGGAAGGCAGCGACGCGTTCGCGCTCATCAAGGCGTCGTGGGTCATGCTGATGGAAGACACGAATGCGAAGCTGTCGGCGCGCAATCAGTTGCGCGGCACGGTCGCCAGCGTGACGAAGGGCGCGGTGAACGCGGAAGTGTCGCTGGCGCTCGACGGCGGCACCACCATCACCGCGATCATCACGAATCAGAGCGCCGATACGCTCCGGCTCGCGCAAGGTCAGGCGGCCGTGGCGGTGATCAAGGCGTCGAGCGTGATCATCGGCGTGAACGATTAAGCAGCACGCACTGCGACGCCGGCGGCCGTGTCACGCGGCCGCGCGTTGATCCGGCGGCAATTCGGTGCGGCGATCCGGCGCGCGGTAAATCTTCGCCTTCCAGCTCGCCCGCACGTAGGGACGCTCGTGGCCCGACAGCCCGAGCGCGATTTCCGTGATCCAGTGCTGCGTCGGCACGGGCACGCCATGCAAGGCCGCGACGACCGCCGCGAGACTTGCGGCGACGGGCGCCGGCGCGAGCTTGCCGGACTCGGCGCGCCACGCGGCCCACACGAACGCGAGCGCGACCACCGCGCCGAGGGCGCAGCCCGCCACCACTTCGGAGACGGAATGCGCGTCGAGCACGACTCGCGACACGCCGACCCACACGCCCAGCGCCAGCCCCAGCGCGACGCCGATAGCGCGCATCGCGCCACGCGCGGGCAGCAGCGCGACGAAGATCGCGACCGGCAGAACCGCCGTCGACATCAGCGCGTGTCCGCTGATGCCGGTGAAATCGAGATGACGCACACCGATTCCCCAGCCGATGAACGCGATCTTGCTCAACGCGACGAGGCCGCTCGCGGCGCCGAGCAACGCGAGCCAGGCGCCTGCGTATTTCCAGCGATAGCCGAGCGCGAGCCACGCGGCGACGATGAGCGCCACCGGGCCCATGACGCCGACACTGCCGAGCGCAGTGACGAAAATCCAGGCGGAAGAAGGAAAGTCCACGTTCATAGATGTTTTTGGGAATGAGGGTTGCTGCAGTGCGGCAGACACGACGAAAACGGCAGGCCCCGCTCAAAGCGCTTCTGACACGACGCCGCAAATCCTCCTCAGTATAACGCTTGGGAAGATGCTGAATTATGCGACATTCCGCAAAGAAAGCTGCTTGTTACAGCGGGTAACTTCCGTTTAAGTTCGTCTTTTTTGTTGAAATTACGTTAATTTATCCCGACATGTAAGTCGAGGATGCGCGCCATCTAGCCGGTTTGATGTTATTGTGCATCGCACAACGGGCGCGATTTCGCCGCGCCATCCGATTGCATGTTTGTGGAGGACCCAGCCCAATGTCAAAAAGCCTTACCAAGCTCTGGCTGCGCGGCTTGAGACGTCTGGTCACCAGCCAGGTGGACGCAATTCGCACACCGAAGCCCCGCGCCGCGGCCAAGCCCGCACGCGCCAAGACCGTAAAGTCGAAACTGAAGCCCGGCACGGCCGCGAAAGCGGCTGGGGCGCCTCGCGCCAGCGCGCGCCCGGCTGCGCGCGAATCCCGAGTGCGGCCGCGCGCGTCGGCTTGGGCGCGCGGGAAATGGGCGCGCTCGTATCACTCGGCGCCGCCTACGGCCGGCCGTTTCGTGAATCACATGGCTTACGCGCTCTACATGCCGCCGAAAGCCGGGACAGAACCGATGCCGCTCGTCGTGATGCTGCATGGCTGCAAGCAGAATGCCGACGAATTCGCGCAGGGCACACGTATAAATCTGCTTGCCGACAGATATGGTTTCGCCGTGCTGTACCCCGAGCAGTCGAAGCACGATCACGCGCATCGCTGTTGGCGCTGGTATGACGATTCTGGGAACGGAGGCGGCGGTGAGGCGGCGTCGGTCGTGTCGCTGGTGAATGCGGTCGTCGAACAGCACGATCTGGATCCGGAGCGCGTGTATGTCGCGGGGATGTCTGCCGGTGCAGGACTCGCGGCGTTGCTCGCCGTGCGTTATCCGCATGTGTTCGCTGCTGTCGGTCTGCATTCGGGCGTGGTTTTCGGCGAGGCGCGCTCGGCCATCGGTGCAATGGATGTGATGCGTCGCGGCGCGCGAAGCGATCCCGTCGCACTGATCGACGCCGCCGTCGACGTGCGCGAATATCCCGGCATGCCGGCGATCATCGTGCACGGTGAGCTGGATTCAGTGGTGACGGCCGCGAACGCCGCACAACTGGCGAAGCAGTTTCTGCGGCTGAACGGTTTCATCGATGCCGCGGGCAATCGCCGTGCGGGCGAAGCGCGCGAGGAAACGCATCCGGACGGCGTCGTGACGGACTACTTCAAGAACAGCCGACGCGTGGTGAAGACATCGATCGTGCGGGGCCTCGGGCACTCATGGGCCGGTGGCGACGATACCGTCGCTTTCCATTCGTCGAAGGGACCGGATTCCGCCGCGGTCATGTGGGAGTTCTTCAAACACCAGCGACGTCCGAGCGAGGCTACCCGCGATGCGTTCGTCGCCTGAACGCCGCCGGCCGGCGTTTCGAATGTTGCAAATTAGTCTTTAGTTTCAGTGTTCTAGCAGATAGGGCTGGTGTTGGATCAGGGATTACCCTATAATCGGCTTCATAGGTAGTTACCCCAGTATCCAAGCGAGGTTCACCATGTTCCTGATCAGCCGCATTTTCCTGTTTCTCACCAAGACCGCTGACGAGCGCGATCGTGCGCGCGACGACGCCTATCTCGCCGAAGCAACAGACATCTACGATCTCGAATATCGTATGAAGAAGTTGGACCAGCGGGCGACCGCGCGTCACCCGTCGTGGATGTCGAACTAAGTCATCAGTTTCAGGCGCCGAATTGTTCGGCGTTGTTGTGCGAATCGGATGTGAAAATGCCGGCCCTGTGGGCCGGCATTTTCGTTCGTACGCGCGCTGGATCAGATTACTTTGACGCGCACGTCCACATTGTTTCGCGTTGCGTTCGAGTACGGACAGACCTTGTGTGCGGCGTTGACCAACGCCTGGGCCTCCGTCGCATCGAGACCCGGCAGCGCGATGCGCAGTTCGATGTCGAGTTTGAAGCCGCCCGCATCGTTCGGACCGACGCCGACATCGGCCGTCACCGTCGTTTCGACCGGAACCGCGCGCTTTTGCTGGCCTGCGACGAATTTCATCGCCGAAAGGAAGCAAGCTGAGTAGCCTGCGGCGAAGAGTTGCTCCGGGTTCGTTCCCGGCGCGCCCGAGCCGCCGAGTTCTTTCGGCGCGCTCAGTTTCACGTTCAATTGCTCGTCCGAGGAAATCGCGCGTCCATCGCGTCCGCCGGTGCTCGTCGCCGTTGCCTTGTACAGAATGCTCATCGTTTCGCTCCGTGGGTTTCAGTTGTCAGATTGATATTGCGTCCACCACGGTGTAAATATATCGCGCTAATTATTAGCGTGAAAATTAAAATATCGCAATTGACCGCTTAGCGAATCGCTATCGCTGCATATTTAGCGCCCCAGATATTCGTTAATTGAGGCCCGCAGCCGCACGAGATCGCCGCGTAAGCGCAGCATCGCGTCGATGTCGGAGCCTGACGCGCAGTAGATTTCGGTTGGAATCGCCTGGGCAGACTGGCGCAGAGCCCGGCCGACATCGGTCAGGCGGATATAGACCTGGCGCTCGTCCTCCACCCCACGCACGCGCTCGACATAGCCTTGCGCTTCGAGGCGTTTGAGCAGCGGCGTCATCGTCGCGGAATCGAGCGAGAGGCGCGCGGCGATTTCCTTCACGGTGAGATCGTCGGCTTCCCAAAGCACGAGCATCGCCAGATATTGCGGATATGTCAGTCCGAGCTTTTCCAGCAGCGGCTTGTACGCTTTCGTCATCGCGAGCGATGTCGAATAGAGCGCGAAGCACAGTTGCTCATCGAGTTCGAGCGGAATCACGGGCAAGGCGTCGGGCGAAGTCATGGCGAAGGCGCGGCGGGAAGGCCGGGGCGGCCGATGCGGTTAGTGTACGTGCAATGCTTCACGCGCGAAGAATCGCCGTGCCCGTTCGATCCGCCGCAATCGCTCAGGCGTTGGGCGTGCCGGGCGCGTCTGGAATGTCCGGCGAGTCGGCAGACTTCACACCGAAGCAGCCGCGATAGGTCGCGTAGAACGAGCAATACAGCGCAGTCGTGACGATGATCGACGCGGGCATCAGCACCGCGAGCGCCATTTCCTGACCCGCGCCGAGCGCCTGCATCAGCGCGGTCAGGCCGAACGACACCGCGAGCGCGATTGCGATCCACAGCACGCCGTAGTAAATGAACGCGCCACGGTTGCGCCAGCACGACACCAGGCTGAAGAACAGCGCCTTCGCGGGCGGCACGTCGTGCCACGCGACGAGGATCGGCGCGAACCAGAACAGCATCGCGACCGGGATATAGCACGCCATCGCGACGAGCACCGCGAGGGGGCTGAAGCTCGCGGCGACCGTTTCCGGATCGCCGCTCGGGCCATCGCCCATCATGATGCTGAGCAGCGTGCCGCCGTCCACGAGTGCCGATGACGCGAAGATCACCGCCATCGCGACGATATACAGCGCGCCCAGCGCCAGCAGCCGCCGTGCGACGACGCTGCCGTACGAACGGAATCCGTCGACGAGAATGGTGGGCCAGACGGGCTTGCCCGCGATCGTGTTGCGGCACGCCGCCATGAAGCCGACCGCGATGCCCGGGATGAAGAGCAATGGCAGGAGCGGGCCGACGAGCGGCACGCGCGAGATCAGCGTCATCACGAACAGGTAGGCGAAGAACACCGTGAGAAACGCAAACGGGTTGCGGCGGAACAGCCAGATGCCCTGACGGAACCACACGTAGCCGGTCTTGGCGGGAACTTCGATCAGTCGCATGTCGCTAGGTTATCGGTTGACTTGAGAAGCGGCTTTGACGCGTTCGCGCAGAATGCGTTCGAAGTGGCCGGGATCGTGCGCGTTCAGCAACTGTGCCTCGCGCGGGCGATAGAAATCGAAAAGGCGCGAGACCCAGAAGCGCATCGCGCCGGCGCGCAGCATGTCGTTCCAGTGACGCTCCTCGGCGGGCGTGAACGGTCGAACGGTCTGATATGCGCGCAGCAACGCGTCGACGCGCGCGGGATCGAGCACGCCCGTCGCGAGGTCGATGCACCAGTCGTTCACGGTCACGGCGACGTCGAAGAGCCACTTGTCGACGCCCGCGAAGTAGAAATCGAAGAAACCGCCCAGCCGCGCATGCTCGCGTCCGGGAGCGAACAGCACGTTGTCGCGGAACAGATCGCAATGACACGGGCCGTCGGGCAGCGACGCGTAATCCGCCGAGCCGAAGAACGCCGCCTGATGCGCAAGCTCGCTTTCAAACAGGTCGCGCTGCTCGCCGCTCAGGAAATCGACGATCGACGGCGCCTTCTCCTGCCACCACGAAAGGCTGCGCAAATTCGGCTGATGCTGCGAAAAATCGCGTCCCGCGAGATGCAGCCGCGCGAGCATCTGCCCGACTTCGATGCAGTGCGCGGGCGCTGGCTGAAGCTCGGGTGCGCCTTCGAGCTTCGTCACGACGCTCGCCGGCTTGCCGTGCAGCATGCCGAAGAGCGAGCCGTCGCGGCGCGGCATCGGGTCGGGCACGGGCACACGATGCGACGCCAGATGCTGCATCAGATCGAGATAGAACGGCAACTGCGTCGCCGTGAGATTCTCGAAGATGGTGAGCACGTAGTCGCCGTGCGTCGTCGTGAGAAAGAAGTTGCTGTTCTCGATGCCCGACTGGATGCCACGAAATTCGACGACATCGCCGAGATCGTAGTCTTGCAGCCAGTCGCCGAGATCGGCGTTGGTGACGGGAGTGAAGACGGCCATGCAGGAAAACGTCGGTCAGGTTGGACGGCCAGGAAGTGGCCTGTGAACGGTGGCGCCGCGCGAGGAGCCACGGTGCCGCGACCCGCCCGGCTGGAGCGGGTCCGGGAGCGATACGGGATCAGTAACGCAGGTTGATCGAGGGCAGGCGCGTGCTCGCCTTGCCGTTGTCACGCACTTGCGGCGAAGTGTCGGCCGGGGCGCTCATCTGGTAGCGCGTGCCGAAATTCGAATGCACATCGATTTCGACGGGTTTGCCCTTGTCACGAAATTCGGTGATTTCGGTGCCGTTGGTGCTCAGTTCGTGATAACTCGGCGTGCGCGGCGGCGAAATCTCGACTTTCGAGCTGACATTCGCGGGCGGACGATTGATGGATTTGAGATCGGGAAGGCCCGCGGCTTCTTCCGGCGACATTTTCTGGGTCGCCGGTTGAGGTGCCGCGTTTGCGGCTTGCTGCGCCGGCTGCGCGAATGCGCAGAAGCTTGCTGCGGCGAGGACTGCCGCGGCGGCGGCGCAAAGGTGCGGCTTCATGATGGTTCTCCAGGCGATGGCCGGATTCTAACAAAACGGTTGCCGACTCAGTGATCCACGCTGGGCCAACGCCTTATTTTGCGCTGGTTTCGCGAAATTTGACTCCACGAACCAAAAAGGTGTTGCGAGGTGTGATCGCACGCACTCACATGCAGACGGACTTCATGGTTCGCGCATTCTTCCGTGTTAATGTCGATTCACTACGAGGGCATTTGAAGAAAGACACAAGATCATGACAAACGACCGGACCCAGAGCACGCAAGGCACACCCGCCAACGATTTTCCGACCGAATCCTTCGAGGATCCCGCCGCGGCCGTCACGCGCCTTTCCGCGATCTATGAAGCGAATACCGCGTTCCTGCGCGACGCCTTCGCGCGCTATCGCCGCAACGAGCACTTCACGCATCGCGTCCGCGCGTGCTATCCGTTCGTGCGCGTGCGTACTGAACTGAATACGCAGATAGATTCGCGGCGCTCGTACGGCTTCGTGGCGGGTCCTGGCATCTATGAAACGACGCTCACGCGTCCCGATCTCTTCGGCGATTACTATCGCGAGCAATTGCGTCTGCTCACGAAGAATCATCACGTGGGCCTCGAAGTGGGCGTGTCCGCGCATCCCATTCCCATTCATTTCGCGTTCGCCGAAGGCATTCATCTCGAAGGCGATCTCGATCGGGACCGGCTGCTCGCGATGCGCAATATCTTCGATACACCCGACCTCGCGCTGCTCGACGATCGGATCGTCAACGGCACGTACGAGCCGGGCCCGGGCGAGCCGCATCCGCTCGCGCTCTTCACGGCGGCGCGTGTCGATTTCTCGCTGCATCGGCTGAGACACTACACGGCGACTTCGCCCACGCACTTCCAGAATTACGTGCTGTACACGAACTACCAGTTTTATATCGACGAGTTCGTGAAGCTCGGCCGGACGATGATGTCGCGCGCCGACGACGAGGAAACGCGCGCGTATCGCAGCGAGTATTCGTCGTTCGTCGAACCGGGCGATGTCGTCACGTACAACGCGAATCTCGGTGAACAGCCCGAGGAAGGCACGCCGTCCGCGCGCCTGCCGCAGATGCCCGCGTATCACCTGAAGCGCGCGGACGGCAGCGGCATCACGATGGTGAACATCGGCGTGGGGCCGTCGAACGCGAAGACGATTACGGATCACATCGCCGTGCTGCGGCCGCACGCGTGGATCATGCTCGGGCACTGCGCGGGTTTGCGTAACACGCAGCGTCTGGGCGATTACGTGCTTGCTCACGGTTATGTGCGCGAAGACCACGTCCTCGATGACGATCTGCCGCTGTGGGTTCCGGTGCCGGCGCTCGCGGAAGTGCAGGTTGCGCTGGAGCGCGCGGTCGCGCAGGTGACGAAACTCGAAGGCGTCGAGCTGAAGCGCGTGATGCGCACGGGCACGGTCGCGAGCGTCGATAACCGTAACTGGGAATTGCGTGATCACCGCGAACCGGTGCGTCGGCTGTCGCAGAGCCGGGCGGTGGCGCTCGACATGGAAAGCGCGACTATCGCGGCGAACGGGTTCCGTTTTCGCGTGCCGTACGGGACGTTGCTATGCGTGTCGGACAAGCCGCTGCATGGCGAACTGAAGTTGCCCGGGATGGCCGATCAGTTCTATCGAGCGCAAGTGGATCAGCACTTGCAGATCGGCGTTAAAGCGATGGAATTGCTGCGCGAGAACGGGTTGTCGAAGCTGCATTCCCGCAAGTTGCGAAGTTTCGCGGAGGTGGCGTTTCAGTAACGCCGCTTAATGACAGGAGGGCGGCGCAAGATGCCGCCCGCCAAGCGTTTATTGCTGCGCGCGCGGGGCCGCCAGCAGCCGGCTGTAGTTCATCCAGCCAGTGACAGGCGCTTCGGTGCCGTGAGACGGTGTACAGCCGGTCTGTTGGTCCAGTTCGGCCGGCGTGCAGTATGCCCCCTCGTAAGTGACGCGTACCCAAGGCGTATTCGCACCCGACGACTCGGTGACGTTGCGAATCGTTGACGTGTCGGCGTTCACTTTCGAATCTTTCGGCACGACGATGACGGCCGCGCACGTCGAGCCGGGGCACGAGCGCAGATTCATGTCGATGCCGCCCAGCCACATATCGATGACGCCGCGATCGCTCGGAACGGTGGAAGCGGGCGATGTTTCGACGGGCTGCGAAGGCTGCGGCACAGGCGTCTTTGCCACAGTGAGCCTGCTGATCCTGTTCATATCGTCATTGCTGACTCGACGCACGAAGCCAAGTGTCTCCTGGTAACCATCGCTGCCGGTCATCGACAGGTTGTAGGCGGTGTGGTCGGTGTTCCACTGTTTGCGGATGGTGAGAATCTCTTCCTTGCCGCGCGCCACTGTGTTGACGTTGACCGTTCCCTCGCCGGGGTCCACGTCGCCCAAGGTGACGGCCAGCGGCGTGTCGCCCTGAAGGATTTGCAAGCGATTATCCGCGTAGTAGATCGTGGTCAGGCCGGGAGTCGCGGTCGGAGTCCATACGCCGGAGATGTCCTTGAGCAGCGCGATCCTGCCGTCCTGGGGGGCGGAGGCTGGTACGGAATTCGAAGGGCTTTTCGATTGGTCGCAGGCGGCGAGCAGTGAGATGACCATGGCTGCGGCGGCGGCTAGCCGCAATGGTCGATTCGACAAATGTTTCATGTTGGGTCCGGGCTTGCCATTTCTGGCAAAGGCAACGGCGTTCCGATTGGCGCTATCTCGAAAAGCCAGATTTAATTAGTGAAAGCTATCGACAAACGCAAAAATCGACCGGTGCCAGTTGTCGTATGCGGGTGTCGATGGCGAGCGCCAAGACGCAGGGCTAACTGCCCGCGCGGGGCGCTAGGATACATTTCGGATAACTATATTTTGTGGAAATGTGTGATGCCGCGGCATTGCGGTGCCGGGATATGAGAAGCGCGCTACAACAATTTCAAGCTCAAAGGCCGTGTGCGCACACGGCCTTTCGCACGGTTGGTGCTACCGCGTCAAAGATAAAACATCCGATCCTCATCCGACTTGCTTTCCGCCGGCTGCTCGACCGAGTCTTCGCGGTCTTCATAGAACCGCAACACGGCATCCAGCACCTGATCCGGATCATCGATCACCTGCATCAGATCGAGATCTTTCGGGCTGATCACGCCGTTGGTAAGCAACGTGTTCTTGAACCAGTCGAGCAGCCCGGCCCAGAACTCCGCGCCGACGAGCACGATCGGCACGTGACGCGACTTCTTGGTCTGAATCAGCGTCAACACTTCGGCAAGTTCATCCAGCGTACCGAAGCCGCCCGGCATCACCACGACCGCATCCGAATTCTTCACGAACGTCACCTTGCGCGTGAAGAAGTGCCGGAAGCGCAGCGAGATATCCTGCCACTGATTGCCCGATTGCTCGTGCGGCAGTTCGATATTCAGACCCACCGAAGGCGACTTGCCCGCATGCGCGCCTTTATTGGCCGCTTCCATGATGCCCGGCCCGCCGCCCGATATGACGGCGAAGCCCGCGTCGGAGAATTTCTGCGCGATTTCGATCGTGAGCTGATAGTACGGCGACTCCGGTTTCAGACGCGCCGAACCATAGATGCTGATGGCAGGGCGAATCTCCGAGAGGTACTCGGTCGCCTCGATAAACTCTGCCATAATCGTGAACATCTGCCACGATGCGCGAGCCTTCTTGGCCGTCGCGCGCTCTTGATCTGCGAGTGATCGCAGACTCGGAATCACTTTTCTCTTGTTCATAATGCCTGAAGAACTAAGTCTTGAAGGTAAGACCCTGCTATTGGTCGACGGTTCTAGCTACTTGTACCGGGCCTACCATGCGATGCCGGACTTGCGAGGCCCCGACGGCGGGCCCACCGGCGCTCTGTATGGGATGATCAACATGCTGCGGCGCTTGCGGCGCGAAATCAATGCAGAGTATAGCGCGTGCGTATTTGATGCCAAAGGCAAGACTTTCCGCGACGACTGGTACGCCGAATACAAAGCCAACCGGCCCTCCATGCCGGAAGACCTCTCCAGACAGATCGAGCCTATTCACGTCGCCGTGCGCGCGCTCGGCTGGCCGCTCGTCATGATCGAAGGCGTCGAGGCCGACGACGTCATCGGCACGCTCGCAGTCGTTGCCGAGAAGCGCGGCATGAAGGTGATCGTGTCGACGGGCGACAAGGATCTGGCTCAGCTCGTGACGGATCATGTCACCCTCATCAATACGATGACCAACGAAACGCTCGACCGCGCCGGCGTGCTCGCGAAGTTCGGCGTGCCGCCGGAGCGAATCGTCGACTATCTGTCGCTCATCGGCGATACCGTCGATAACGTGCCGGGCGTCGAGAAGTGTGGCCCCAAGACAGCGCTCAAATGGCTCACGCAATACGAAACCCTTGATGGCATCGTAGAACATGCCGGCGAGATCAAGGGTGCGGTAGGAGACAATCTGCGCAAGGCTCTGGACTTCCTGCCGATGGCGAGAAAGCTCGTCACCGTGCACACGGAATGCGACCTCACTTCGCAGATCGAGTCGATCGACGGCACGCTCGTCACGCGTCCCGAGTCGCGCGACGAACTGCGCGACGTGTTCATGCGTCATGGCTTCAAGACGTGGCTGCGCGAAATCGACATCGCCGATGCGGTCGAAGGCCCCACCGATACGCCGCCTGCGGAAGTCACCGAAATCGTGCATCACTACGAGACGGTACAGACGTGGGAGCAGTTCGACGCCTGGTTCAAGCGCATCAACGAAGCGGAGATCACGTCCTTCGACAGCGAGACCACATCGCTCGATCCGATGACCGCGCAGATCGTCGGCATGTCGGTGTCGACCGAGCCCGGCCATGCGGCCTACATACCGGTCGCGCATCGCGGTCCGGATGCGCCCGAGCAGTTGCCGCGCGATGAAGTGCTCGCGAAGCTCAAGCCCTGGCTCGAAGACGCATCGAAGAAAAAGGTCGGTCAGCACCTGAAGTACGACGAGCAGGTGCTCGCCAACTACGGCATCGAAATGCGCGGCGTCGAGCACGACACGCTGCTGCAATCGTATGTGCTCGAGTCGCACCGGCCGCACGACATGGACAACCTCGCGTTGCGTCATCTCGGCGTGAAGACGATCAAGTACGAAGACGTCGCGGGCAAGGGCGCGTCGCAGATCGGTTTTGACGAAGTGCCGCTCGACAAGGCCTCGGCCTATGCAGCCGAAGACGCGGATATCACGTTGCGCCTGCATCACGCGCTCTACCCGCAAGTGGCGCAGGAGGAAGGCCTGTTGCACGTGTATCGCGACATCGAAATGCCGACGTCGCGCGTGCTGCGCAAGATGGAACGTAACGGTGTACTGATCGATCGCGAACGGCTCGATAAACAGAGCAACGAAATCGCCAAGCGTCTAATCGATTTGCAGGCGCAAGCCTATGAACTCGCGGGCGGCGAATTCAATCTCGGCTCGCCCAAGCAGATCGGCCAGATCTTCTTCGAGAAGCTGCAATTGCCGGTCGTGAAAAAGACGCCGAGCGGCGCGCCTTCCACCGATGAAGAAGTGCTGCAAAAGCTGGCGGAAGACTATCCGTTGCCGAAGGTGCTGCTCGAGCATCGCGGGCTGTCGAAACTCAAGTCCACCTATACGGACAAGCTGCCGCGCATGGTGAATGCATCGACGGGACGCGTGCACACGAACTATGCGCAGGCCGTCGCGGTGACAGGGCGCCTGTCGTCGAACGAGCCGAACTTGCAGAACATCCCGGTGCGCACGGGCGAAGGGCGGCGCATTCGTGAAGCGTTCATCGCGCCGCCGGGCCGCAAGATCGTGTCGGCGGATTACTCGCAAATCGAACTGCGCATCATGGCGCATATTTCCGGCGATGAATCGCTGATGCGCGCGTTCAAGGAAGGCGAGGACGTGCATCGCGCGACAGCATCTGAAGTGTTCAGCGTCACGCCGCTCGAAGTCGATAACGATCAGCGTCGCATCGCGAAAGTCATCAACTTCGGTTTGATCTACGGCATGAGCTCGTTCGGGCTCGCGTCGAATCTCGGCATCACGCGCGATGCGGCCAAGCTTTATATCGACCGCTATTTCGCGCGTTATCCGGGCGTGGCGGCGTATATGGAGAACACACGCATCAGCGCGAAGGCGAATGGCTTCGTCGAGACGGTATTCGGCCGGCGTCTGTGGCTGCCCGAGATCAACGGCGGCAGCGGGCCGCGCCGTCAGGCGGCGGAACGCGCCGCGATCAACGCGCCGATGCAGGGCACGGCCGCCGATCTCATCAAGTTGTCGATGATCGCGGTGCAGGACTGGCTCGAAAGTTCGGGCATCGGCGCGAAGATGATCATGCAGGTGCACGATGAACTCGTGCTCGAAGTGCCCGAGGAAGCGCTGCCCGAGGTCAGGAAGCGCTTACCTGATTTGATGTGCGGCGTCGCGAAGCTGAAGGTGCCGCTGGTGGCGGAAGTCGGTGTCGGCAACAACTGGGAAGAAGCGCATTGAGCGCGCGCTGAAATTCTTTGCGCAAGGCATATGCGGCGGATGTCGCATATGCCCGACATGCTGGTGACGCGCTTGTGACTGTCATTGAAGCTCACGCACAATGAGCCGATCGAGGAAGATACGCACGAAGGCCGATCCAATATAAAAGCACAGGGAGAGTTCCATGCATCGCTTCATTATCGTCGGCGGAGGGGCTGGCGGCCTCGAACTCGCAACTCGTCTCGGCGACCGTTTCGGCTCGACGGATAGCAAGACGCCGCCAAAAGCGCAAGTCACGCTCGTCGACCGCAATCCGACGCATATCTGGAAGCCGCTCCTGCACGAAGTCGCGGCGGGGAGCATGGACCCGTTCACGCAGGAACTCGAATACGCGGCGCAAGCGCTATGGCACGGCTTCGAGTTTCAGCAGGGCGAACTCGTCGGGCTGGATCGCGCGGCGAGGCGCATCACGATCGGCGCGTTACGCGATGAAGAAGCCGGCGAGCTTCTGCCCGAGCGCGAGCTGGAGTACGACACGCTCGTCATCGCGATCGGCAGCACGACGCATTTCTTCGGCGTCGAAGGCGCGCAGCAGAACTCGATCGCGCTCGACACGGTCGGTCAGGCGGAGCTTTTTCGCAAGCGCCTCATCGCGGCCTGCATGCGCGCGGAGCACTTCGCGCCGGAACCGGTTGCGGCGGGCGTGGAGAACGGCGAGGACGAGCCGGGTGTCGATCCGGTGCCGCGCATCCAGGTGGCGATCGTCGGCGCCGGCGCGACGGGTGTCGAATTGTCGGCGGAACTGCGCAATACCGCGCAAGTGCTTTCCGCATACGGATTGCACAAGCTCGACCCGAAGCACGATATCGGCATCGTGCTGATCGAAGCCGGGCCGCGCATCCTGCCCGCGCTGCAGGAGCGCGTGTCCATCGCGACGGCGGAACTGCTCGCCAAGCTCGGCGTGAAGCTCATGACCGGCGAAACGGTCGCGCAGGTGTCGCGCGATGCGATCCGCACGGCGAGCGGCAAGACGATTCGTGCGGATCTCACGGTCTGGGCGGCGGGCATCAAAGCGCCCGCGATCCTCGCCAGTCTCGAGGGTCTGCCGACAAACCGCCTCGGCCAGCTGGTCGTGCGCCGCACGCTGCAAACCGAAACCGACGACCACGTCTTCGCGCTCGGCGATTGCGCCGCGTGTCCGTGGCCCGGCAACGAGCGCAACGTGCCACCGCGCGCGCAGGCCGCGCATCAGCAGGCGAGTTTTCTGTTCAAATCGTTCGAGCGGATGTTGCAGGGCAAGCCGCTGCCCGAGTACACATATCGCGATTTCGGCTCGTTGGTGTCGCTCGGGCATTACAGCGCCGTCGGCAATCTGATGGGCGGGCTGATCGGCGGGAACATGCTGATCGAAGGACTTTTCGCGCGCTTCATGTACATGTCGCTTTACCGGCTGCACATCGCCGCGCTGCACGGCTATGCGCGCATGATGCTCGATACGGTCGCGCACTGGCTGCGCCGCTCCACCGCGCCGCGCGTGAAGCTGCACTGACACGGAATAGAACGCCTGCGCCATTCGTTCAAAGCTGTTTAGAATGGGCGGCGCGCCCGATCCACGGCGCGCGTTCTTCGTCGTGCAGCGCCGCGCTGCGTGCAGCCTCGAGCACGTCGCGCGGTTCCGAGGATCCACGCCGTCGCACTCGATCGCGAACATGATGCGACGGCTCCGCCGCGGGAGCTTTCCATGCTAGACCCTGAAGTCGACAGCCTCGTTCCGCACGTTCCGTTCGATCGACGCACCTTCATCAAGGCGACCTTCGGCACCGGCTTCGCGGCCGCCGTGCTGCCGGTGTCCGCCCAGACCATTCATACCGATTCCGACGGGCTCGAAGCGGGCGCCATCGGCATACGCGGTGCGGACGGCACGCTCGTGCCCGCGTATCGCGCGCAACCGAAGGGCAAGACGCATCTGCCTGTCATCATCGTGATCCACGAGATTTTCGGGGTCCATGAGCATATCGCCGACGTCTGCCGGCGCTTCGCGAAGCAGGGTTATCTCGCGATCGCGCCGGAGTTTTTCACGCGTCAGGGCGATCCGAAGGCGTATTCGTCGATACAGCAGCTAAACGAGCAGGTCGTGTCGAAAGTGCCGGATTCGCAGGTGATCTCCGACATCGATCAGGCCATCAAATGGGCGGGCGAGCACGGCGGCGATACGAAGCGCACGGGCGTCATCGGGTTCTGCTGGGGCGGGCGGTACTCATGGCTGTACGCGGAGCACAACCCGAATCTCAAGGCGGCGGTCGCGTTTTACGGGCGGCTCGTCGGCAACAAGACGGAGATGACGCCGAACAATCCGCTCGATCTCGCGAGTGAACTCAAGGTGCCGGTGCTCGGCCTTTATGGGCGGCAGGATCAGAGCATTCCGCAGGACACCATCGAGCAAATGAAACAGGCGCTCGCCAACGATCCGCCGCCCGCAAAGAACTCGCAGTTCGTCGTCTACGACGACGCGGGGCATGCGTTCTTCGCGGATTATCGTCCGAGCTATCGCAAGGCCGATGCGGAAGACAGCTGGAAGCGCGCGCTCGCGTGGTTCCGCGAGCACGGCGTCAGATAACGACGTTCAGGGATTCGGCCCGGTCGCGACCGGGCGGCCCGGATCGGCGCTCCACTCGCTCCATGAGCCGGGATATAGCGCCGCGCCGTGCAGGCCCGCGATTTCCATCGCGAGCGCGTTGTGGCACGCCGTCACGCCCGATCCGCATTGCAGCACGATGCGGTCCGCCGGTGTCGTGCCGACGAGCGAGCCGAACGCTTCGCGCAGTTCGTGCGCGGTTTTGAAGCGGCCTTCCGCTGTCAGGTTGTTTTTGAAGAAGTGATTGAGCGCGCCGGGGATATGCCCGCCGACGGGATCGATCGTCTCGTTCTCGCCGCGATAGCGGTCGGCGGCGCGGGCATCGATCAGCAGATGGTCGCGCGTGCCGATGCTGCGCTCGATCGCCTGCGCGTCGATGGTCACCTGCAGCGGGGCGCCGGCCTTGAACGTGCCCTGAGACTTCGCCGGTACGGCGCTGTCGAGCGAATTGCCCGCGGCTTCCCACGCTTGCAGGCCGCCGTCGAGCAGCGCGACGGAATCGTGACCGAGCCAGCGCAGCAGCCACCACAGACGCGCGGCGTACATGCCGCCTTGCGCATCGTATGCAACCACTTGCTGCCCCTCGTTCAGGCCGAAGCTCGCGAGCTTCGTGACGAGCGCGGCGCGTTCGGGCAGCGGATGACGCCCGTTCGTGCCCGTCTTGACGCCGGACAAATCGCGGTCCAGATGGAGATAGTGGGCGCCGGGAATATGTCCTTGCGCGTAGGCCTTTTCGCCCGACTCGGGTGCGGCGAGATCGAAGCGGCAATCGAAGACGAGGATGCTGCCGGGCGCGGCGGCCAGCCGTTCGGCGAGATTCGCAGCCGAGATGAGCGTGGTGTAGTGGGTGTGCGGCATGACGGCTCCTGAAGCGGCGCTTTTTGATGCGGGGATGAGCCAATAGTCTAAAAGAAAAAACGGGCTCGAAAGCCCGTCTTTTCTCGATGACTGAACCGCGTTCAGATGCTCCCGAGTTGATGTCGCAGGAACTCGTGGAAGTGCTGCATGCCGGATTCCATCGGGCTTTGATACGGACCGACCTGGTTCTCGCCGCGCGACATCAGCGCGCGGCGGCCGGCGTCCATGCGCTCGGCGATCTCGTCGTCCTCGCGCGCGGTTTCCATATAGGCGGCACGTTCGGCCTCGATGAACTCACGCTCGAAGAGCGCGATTTCCTCGGGATAATAGAACTCGACGATGTTCGTCGTCTTCTGCGTGCCGTGCGGAATCAGCCACGACACGACCAGGACGTGCGGATACCACTCGATCATCAGACCGGGGTAATACACCATCCAGATTGCGCCGAACTCGGGTGGCGTGCCGTTGCGGAAACGCAGTACTTCGTCGTGCCACTTGCGGTATGTCGGGCTGCCCGGCTTTTCCAGATTCTTGTGGACGCCGACGGTCTGGACGCTGTACCAGTCGCCGAATTCCCACTCGAGGTTGTCGCACGACACGAAGCTGCCGAGTCCCGGATGGAACGGCGCGACGTGATAGTCCTCGAGATAGACCTCGATGAAGGTCTTCCAGTTGTAGTTGCACTCATGCACTTCGACGTGATCGAACATGAAGCCCGAAAAGTCGAAATGACGCGCCGTGCCAAGTCTCGCGAGATCCGCGGCGACGTTGCGGCCCTCCGATTCGAAAAGCAGGCCTTGCCAGTTCTGCAGCGGAGTCTTGCCGAGGTTCAGGCAGGGCTTGTCCGCGAAATGGGGCGCACCGAGCAGTTGCCCGTTGAGATCGTAGGTCCAGCGATGCAGCGGGCAGACGATGTTGTCCGCGCTGCCGCGGCCATTGAGCATGATCGCCTGGCGATGGCGGCACACGTTCGACAGCAGCTCGATATCGTTCTGCTGATTACGGACGAGCACGCGCCCTTCGCGCTCGCCGGGGAGCGCGAAATAGTTTCCCGCTTCGGGAACCATGAGTTCGTGCCCGATGTAGCGTGGACCTTGCTTGAAAAGTGTGTCGATTTCGCGCGTAAGAAGCGCTTCGTCAAAGTAAGCCGTGACTGGCAGCTGACTGTGAATGGCATTCAGCTGCAATGCATTGCTCAGATTGGACATTCCCACTCCCGATGAAAACGTGAAAGCAGTGAACAACCCAACCATCGAAGATTCGATTTAGGGAGCCCGCGATTATACCGAAATCCCCCTCCTTGGGGTACTTAAGGTCTTGATTTGGGTATAAATTGTCGCGAGAGTTCCTCGCGATCGCCAGGCAAAAGAGCGCGGACGGCGCGGTCCGCGACGATCGGCGGACAATCCCGCAACGCAGTCTTGGGCGTTCCGCGCGGACGGGATGCGGGTCGAAAATTTGTCTTTTGCCGTAGAATGTGCGACTTGGTTCCAAAAATTCAATTGCACATCCACGATTCATGGCGAAGACCGCTGTCCAGGAAACAGGCGAGCATACCGGCGCCGACGCGCAAAGCGCGGACGCCGCGCAGCTTCCGGAGAATTACGAGGCGGCGCTGGCAGAACTCGAATCGCTCGTCGCGCGCATGGAAGAGGGCGCGCTGAGTCTCGAGGAGTCGCTTGCGGCTTATCGCCGCGGCGCGGCGCTTGTGGGCTTTTGCCAACAGCAGCTCGAAAAAGTCGAGCAGCAGGTACGCGTTCTCGATGGCGAGACGCTCAAGCCGCTGCCCGCCGAGGTACAGCGCGCCACCCAGGGTGCCGGAGCGACAAACGACAACGGGGATGACGACCTATGAACTTCGAACAATGGATGCGCGCGACGCTCGATCGCGTCGAGACGGCACTCGAACACTATCTTCCGGACACGGACATCGCGCCGGCGCGCCTGCATGAGGCCATGCGCTATGCGGTATTGGGCGGCGGCAAGCGCGTGAGACCGCTCCTCGTCCACGCGGCGGGCGAACTGACCGGCGCGAGCGCGCCGGCCGTGGAAGCGGCGAGCGCGGCGCTCGAGATGATTCACGTCTATTCGCTGGTGCATGACGACATGCCCGCCATGGACGACGACGCACTGCGCCGGGGCAAGCCCACGGTACACATCCAATATGACGAAGCGACGGCACTGCTCGTCGGCGACGCGCTGCAATCGCAGGCGTTCGTGGCGTTGACGGCCGAACGCAATGGTCTGGACGATGGCCAGCAAGCCGCGCTGGTGCGCGAGCTCGCCGTCGCGAGCGGTTCGCTCGGCATGGCGGGCGGCCAGGCGATCGACCTCGAAAGCGTCGGTCGCAAGCTGTCGCGCCCCGAGCTCGAGACGATGCATCGCAAGAAAACGGGTGCGCTGTTGCGCGCATCGGTGCGCATGGGCGCGCTCGCGGGCACGGATCCGGGCGCGGACGCGCTCGCCTCGCTGGACCACTATGCCGCCGCGATCGGCCTCGCATTCCAGGTCGTCGACGACATCCTGGACGTCACCGCCGATTCCGCCACGCTCGGCAAGACCGCCGGAAAAGATGCGCAGCACGACAAGCCGACTTACGTGTCGATCATCGGGCTCGATGCATCGCGCGAACTGGCCGCGCAGCTCGGCCGCGACGCGCACGCCGCCATCCAGCCGTTCGGCGCGCGTGGCCAACGCCTGGCCGAGCTTGCCGACCTGGTCGTGAACCGGGTGAATTGATGTTGAACGCGTGACGAACCCCACGGCGCGATAAGCAATAATCGCGCCGAACGATTCACGCCAGTTTTCCTAAAATGGGACGACGATGTACGACTTGCTGAAAACCATCGACGATCCGGCCGATTTACGCGCCCTCGATCGCCGCCAACTGCAACCGCTGGCCGACGAGCTGCGAGCCTACGTGCTCGACAGCGTGTCCCAGACGGGCGGCCATCTGTCGTCCAATCTGGGCACGGTCGAGCTGACGATCGCGTTGCACTATGTGTTCGATACGCCTAATGACCGCATCGTCTGGGATGTCGGTCATCAGACGTATCCGCACAAGATCCTCACGGGCCGCCGTGATCAGATGCCGGGCCTGCGCCAGCGGGGCGGCATTTCCGGCTTCCCGCGCCGCGCCGAGTCCGAATACGACACGTTCGGCACCGCGCATTCGAGCACGTCGATTTCGGCGGCGCTCGGCATGGCGATCGCCAACAAGCTGCAGGGCGACAACCGCTATTCGATCGCGGTGATCGGGGACGGCGCAATGACCGCGGGGATGGCCTTCGAGGCGATGAACAATGCGGGCGTCGCCGACGACGTGCCGCTGCTTGTCATCCTCAACGACAACGACATGTCGATCTCGCCGCCGGTCGGCGCGCTGAATCGCCATCTCGCGCGTCTGATGTCGGGCCGTTTCTACGCTGCGGCGCGCGCGGGTGTCGAACGCGTGCTGCGTCATGCGCCGCCGGTGCTCGATCTCGCCCGCAAGCTCGAAGAGCACGCGAAGGGCATGATCGTGCCGGCCACGCTGTTCGAAGAATTCGGCTTCAACTACATCGGGCCGATCGACGGTCACGATCTCGATTCGCTGATTCCGACGCTTCAGAACATCAAGGAACTGCGCGGCCCGCAGTTCCTGCACGTCGTCACGAAGAAAGGCCAGGGCTACAAGCTCGCCGAAGCCGATCCGGTGCTGTACCACGGCCCGGGCAAGTTCAATCCGGCCGAAGGCATCAAGCCGTCGACGGCGCCTTCGAAGAAGACTTACACGCAGGTGTTCGGCGAGTGGCTGTGCGACGCCGCGGCGCAGGATTCGCGCGTGGTCGGCATCACGCCGGCAATGCGCGAAGGCTCCGGCATGGTCGAATTCGAGAAGCGCTTCCCGGACCGTTATTTCGATGTCGGTATCGCCGAGCAGCACGCGGTCACGTTCGCGGGCGGTCTCGCGGCGGACGGCATGAAGCCCGTCGTCGCCATCTATTCGACCTTCCTGCAACGCGCATACGATCAGTTGATTCACGATGTCGCGCTGCAGAATCTGCCAGTGGTCTTCGCGATCGATCGCGCGGGCCTCGTCGGCGCGGACGGCGCGACGCACGCGGGCAACTACGATCTCGCGTTCCTGCGCTGCATCCCGAATATGACGGTGATGGCGGCATCGGACGAAAACGAATGCCGCCAGATGCTCTACACGGCGCTGCAGCAGCCGAACCCGACAGCCGTGCGTTATCCGCGCGGCGCGGGCACCGGCGTCGCAACCGTCAAGCAAATGACCGCGATTCCCGTCGGCCGTGGCGAGATTCGCCGCGAGTCGTCGCAGAAGCTCGGCTCGGGCAAGCGCATCGCGATTTGCGCGTTCGGCACGATGGTCGCGCCGTCGCTCGCCGCGGCTGAAGAGCTGGATCTGACGGTTGCCAACATGCGTTTCGTAAAGCCGGTCGACGCCGATCTGTTGCGCGAACTCGCCGCGACGCACGATGCCATCGTGACGATCGAAGAAGGCGCGATCATGGGCGGCGCGGGTTCCGCGTGCGTCGAAGCGCTGCTCGCCAGCTCGATCGTGAAGCCCGTTCTGCAGCTCGGTCTGCCCGACATCTTCATCGATCACGGCGATCCGGCCAAGCTGCTCGCGAGCGTCGGCCTTGACTCCGCTGGCATCGTCAAGTCGATTCGCGAGCGCTTCATCGACGCCGTCGAAAGCGCGCACGCAGAGAAGCTGACCAAGCGCGTCGCCTGACGACGCACCGCTCGAACGGCGCGCTCGGGGTGCGCCGTGCATCAACGCTTTGGCACACGGCGCGGGCATCGTCCCGCGCCGTGTGCGCTTGAACGTTTCGAACCGCTCGCGTCATTCGGGACGCGCGGCGCATAAGGACAAAACAAATGAATCAGATGAATCCCGCCTTCGTGATGCCCGATGTCCAGAGCACGCCCGACACGCGTCAGATCGCGATTCAGCGCGTCGGTGTAAAGGGCGTGCGGCATCCGTTGTCGGTGCGCACGGCGAACGGCGTGCAGCCGAGCGTCGGTGTCTGGAATCTCGACGTGCATTTGCCCGCCGACCAGAAGGGCACGCATATGTCGCGCTTCGTCGCGCTGCTCGAAGAGCATCGCGAGCCGCTCGATCAGGCCGCCCTGCGCACGCTCCTCGCCTCGATGCTGGCGAAGCTCGAAGCGCATTCGGGGCGTATCGAAGTGACCTTGCCGTACTTCGTGATGAAGACTGCGCCGGTCTCCGGCGTGCAAAGCCTGCTGGACTACGAAGCGACGTTCATCGCCGAGAAGCGCGATGGCCAAACGCATATGTCGATGAAAGTGCTCGTGCCCGTGACGAGCCTGTGCCCGTGCTCGAAGAAGATCTCGCAATACGGCGCGCACAATCAGCGCTCGCACGTGACGATCCTCGCGCAGCTCGCGGGGGAAGTCGCGGTCGAGGAGCTCATTCGTATCGCGGAGGAAGAGGCGTCGTGCGAACTTTGGGGACTGTTGAAGCGCCCCGACGAGAAGTTCGTGACCGAGCGCGCGTATGAAAACCCGAAGTTCGTCGAGGATCTCGTGCGCGATGTCGCCACGCGTCTGAACGCCGACGAGCGCATCGTCGCGTATGTGCTCGAAGCGGAGAACTTCGAGTCGATCCACAATCACAGCGCGTATGCGGTGATCGAGCGGGACAAGCGCCGCGACGCCTGAGCCCGCCTTCAGGCGAGCGCCGTTTCCTCAGGAACGTGCGCTGCCCGCACTGAAGCCATCACCAGCGCCGCCAGCCGCTCGACCGGCGGCGACGCGCTCCCCGATGCGCGATGCAGCGCGAGCGGGATCGAAGGCAGCGCCGGCAATTCACCTTCGCCGGCATCGAGCGCCCGAACCGTCGATGGCAATCCATAGCTCGTTCGCACGGTGACGCCCAGACCTGCGGCCGCCGCTGCCCACAATCCCGACAAGCTCGGGCTCGTGAACGCCACGCGCCATTTGATGCCCGCGCGATCCAGCGCCGCGGCCGCCGCGCTGTGAAAGAGACACGGACGATCGAACGCGATGAGCGGTAGAGCCTCGTCGGCGCTGAACTGCCACGGAACCGTCGACGACGCGATCCAGCGCATCGGCGGCGCGGCGATCGGCTCGGCGATCATCGCGGCGTTGCGGTCGTCGGTCACGCCTGCCGCGCCCCACACGAGCGCAAGATCGAGCTGTCCGGTATCGATGCGCTCCAGCAACTCGGTGTTACGCGCCACACGCGCTTCGATCCGCACCTTCGGATGCGCCCGCGCGAACCGGCCGAGCACGTCCGGAAGCACGACTTCGCCGAAATCCTCCTGCAGCCCGAGCCGGATCCAGCCTTCCAGATCGACGCCGCGAATCGCGACGGCGGCTTCGTCGTTCAGTTCGACGAGGCGCCGCGCATAGCCAAGCATCACTTCGCCCGCGTCGGTGAGCGCGAGTCCGCGCCCCGACTTGCGAAAGAGCGGCGCGCCCGCCTGTTCCTCCAGTTTGCGTAGCTGCGCGCTTACCGCCGACGTCGAGCGCCCGACACGGTCCGCCGCCTTCGCGAAGCTGCCCAGATCCATTCCCGCGACAAAGCTGCGCAGCACCGCGAGATCGAATGTCGTCTGGCTCATGGCAATCGTCCTGATTTTCTGAATGGTCGATGAAAAACTTTGTGATTTTCAGGACGATCCTAAGCCTTCAAACTGGCCGCAGTCAAATTCGATATGGACTGCATGATGGCCACTTCTCTTGTTGAAGGCGCTTACGCATTCGGTGACGCACATCGCTGGAAAGTGCTGGGCGTCGGCGTGGCGGCAAACGCGAGCTTCTCGGCTGCCGCGGCGGGCATTCCGACCACGGCCGTATGGATGCGCAGCGGCTATCACCTCAGCAACAGCGAACTGGGACTCGTGCTCGGCGCGCTGGGTTTGGGCGTCGCGGCGTCCGAACTGCCGTGGGGCGTGCTGACCGATCGCTGGGGCGACCGTCCGGTCTTGCTGACGGGTTTGCTCTCCACGGCTGCCATGCTCGTCGCGATGAGTGTTTTCGCGGCGCCGTCGTCGGCCACGCTCGGCTGGCTCGTTTTCTCGATGTGCGTGCTCGGTCTCCTGGGCGGCAGCGTCAACGGATCGAGCGGCCGCGCGGTGATGGCGTGGTTCGCGGACGGCGAGCGCGGCCTCGCGATGAGCATCCGGCAAACCGCCGTGCCGCTCGGCGGCGGCATCGGCGCGGGATTGTTGCCGTGGCTCGCGTCGTCGCATGGCTTTGCGGCGGTCTACGGCGCGCTCGCGGCGATGTGTGCGGTCTCCGGCGCGTTCGCCTGGCGCTGGCTGCACGAATCGCCGAACGCGGCGCATCGTGCCGTGACGGCCAAAGGCGCCCCGCCGCTGAAGAACACGCTGGTCTGGCGCGTCGTGCTCGGCATCGGCATTCTGTGCGTGCCGCAATTCGCGGTGCTGACTTTCGCGACCGTGTTCCTGCACGATGCCGGCCATTTCGGCGTGACCGCGATCAGCGCGACGATGGGCGCGATCCAGCTCGGCGCGATGGTCATGCGCGTCTGGAGCGGCCGTCACACGGATCGTCACGGCAACCGGCGTGCGTACTTGCGGGGATCGGTGATCGTAGCGTCGGCGTCCTTCGTCGTGCTGGCGGCGGCGATCGCGGGCGGCGCGGCGCACGCACCCGTGTTGCTCTCGGCGATGCTCATCATCGCGGGGATTTGCGTGTCGGCCTGGCACGGCGTCGCGTACACCGAACTGGCGACGCTCGCCGGCACCGAACGCGCCGGCACCGCGCTCGGCATGGCGAATACGGCCGTGTACGCCGGGTTCTTCGTCACGCCGCTCGTCATTCCGCATGTGCTCGCGGCGAGTTCGTGGCCGATCGTATGGCTGGCGGCGGGCGTCTGCGCGTCGCTGGCGTTGCTGTTGTTTCCGAGGCCCGCGCGACCTTAAACTGGCCGTCCGAGAAATCGACCACGGAGCGCATCTTGATCCTCATCGGCCAATACGATTCCCCGTTCGTCCGGCGCGTCGCCATCGCGCTGAATCTATACGGCATGGCTTACGAGCACCGCCCATGGTCCGTATTCGGCGATGCCGACAAGGTCGCGCCCTTCAATCCGCTGATCCGCGTGCCGACGCTCGTGCTCGATTCCGGCGATGTGCTCCTCGAGAGCGCGCTGATCCTCGACTATCTCGACGAGCAGGCGGGCGAGCGCGCGCTGATTGCATCGAGCGGCCCGCAGCGCCGTGAAGCGCTGAAGGTCTGCGCGCTAGGGACGGGCCTCGCCGATAAAGCCGTCGCGCTCGTCTACGAGCGCGTGCTGCACAAGGAGAAATCGCAGGCCTGGCTCGATCGCTGCACGGGGCAAGTCGAACGCGTGCTGAACGCGCTGGAAGCGGACCGCGCCGCGCGCGCGACGCAATACTGGTTCGGCGAGTCGATCGGTCACGCGGACATCGCCGTGGCCTGCGCGCTGCGCTTCGCGCGGGAGGCGCATCCGGAGATCGTCAGCTCGACGCGCTGGCCGACGCTCATCGGTCATAGTGATCGCTGCGAGACGCTGCCCGTGTTCCAGTCGATCGTGCAGCCTTTCAATCCGCCGCGATGAACGCTCAGGCGCGCGAAAGCGACGTGAGATCCCAGCGCGGCTTCACGGTGAACGCGTAGTCGCGCACGGCCTGCTCGGGCCAGCGCGACAGGCGCAACGCGCCGGCGAGCGCGATCATCGCGCCGTTGTCGGTGCACAGCGAGAGATCGGGGTAGTGCACGTCGAAGCGGCGTTTTTTCGCGGCCGCCGACAACGCCTCGCGCAACTGCCTGTTCGCGCCGACGCCGCCCGCCACGACGAGACGCTTCAGGCCCGTTTTCTTCAGCGCGGCGAGCGACTTGGCGACGAGCACATCCACGGCCGCATCGACAAAACCGCGCGCGAGATCGGCTTTCGCCTGCTCGCAGACGTTGTTGCCGAGCTTGCGACTATGCGTGAGCACGGCGGTTTTCAGGCCGCTGAAGCTGAAATCGAGATCGCCGGAATGCAGCATCGGACGCGGCAGCGTAACCGCGCCGGGCGTGCCGAATTCCGCGAGCCGCGACACTTCCGGCCCGCCCGGATAGCCGAGGCCGAGCAGCTTCGCGGTCTTGTCGAAGGCTTCGCCGGCGGCGTCGTCGAGGGTTTCGCCGAGCGTCTCGTAGACGCCGACATCGGTCACGCGCATGAGCTGCGTATGTCCGCCCGACACGAGCAGGGCGACGAACGGAAACGGCGGCGGCGCATCGACGAGCAGCGGCGACAGCAGATGCCCTTCCAGGTGATGAATGCCGACGGTCGGCTTGTCCCACGCCATCGCCAGTGAATTCGCGATGCTCGCGCCGACGAGCAGTGCGCCCGCGAGGCCCGGCCCCTGCGTGAACGCGATGGCGTCGATGTCGCCGCGATTCGCGCCGGATCGCTCGAGCACTTCCTCCAGCAACGGCAGCGCGCGACGGATGTGATCGCGCGAAGCCAGTTCCGGCACGACCCCGCCGTAATCGCGATGCATCGCGATTTGCGAGTGAAGGGCGTGTGAAAGCAGCCCGCGCTCGGTGTCGTAGAGGGCGAGGCCGGTTTCGTCGCAGGAGCTTTCGATGCCGAGAACGAGCATGGATTCAATGCGTTAGAGGGAACAGAAAAGTATAGCAGCGCCCGTCAACGAGCGTGCCGAAGGTAGAATGCGCGCCATGGAATCCTTCGATATTGCCGTCATCGGCGCGGGCGCGGCCGGCATGATGTGCGCGGCCGTGGCCGCTCAATCCGGGCGCCGCGTCGTGCTCATCGACCACGCCGAGCGCCTGGCCGAGAAAATCCGCATCTCCGGCGGCGGACGTTGCAACTTCACCAACATCAATGCGCAGCCGGCCAATTTTCTGTCGGCGAATCCGCATTTCTGCCGCTCCGCGCTCGCACGCTATACGCCGCGCGATTTTCTCGCGCTCCTCAAGCAATACCGCGTCAAGTGGCATGAAAAGCACAAGGGCCAGCTCTTTTGCGACGACTCCAGCGAAACCATCATCGACGTGCTGAAAAGCGAGTGCGACGCGGGCGGCGTCGCGTGGCGGCGTCCGGTCGTCGTGCATGAGATCCGGCACGGCGGCGCGCGCTTCACGCTCGATACGACCGCGGGCGCGATCGGCGCGACGGCGCTCGTGATCGCGACGGGCGGCCTGTCGATTCCCAAGATCGGCGCGACGGAGTTCGGCTATCGCGTCGCGAAACAGTTCGGCCACAAGCTCGTCGATACGCGTCCGGCGCTGGTGCCGCTCACGTTCACGTCGGCGGACTGGGCGCCGTTCGCCGCGCTCTCGGGGCTTTCGTTGCCTGTGCGCATCAGCACGGGCCGCGGCAAGACGCGCGGCGAGTTCGACGAAGACCTGCTGCTGACGCATCGCGGCGTGTCGGGGCCGGGCGTGCTGCAGATTTCGAGCTACTGGAATACGTCGGAGCCGATTCACGTCGACCTGCTTCCCGATGCCGATGCCACTGACATGCTGCTCGAAGCCAAAGCGGGCTCGAAGAAGCAGATCGGCAACTTTCTGGCCGAGCACGTGCCGGCGCGTCTCGCGCACGCGTGGCTCGAAGCGCAGCACGTTTGCGTCGATGCGCGCCTCGCCGATTTGCCCGACCGCACGCTGAAGGCGATCGGCGCGTCGCTGTCCAGCTGGACCCTCACGCCGAGTGGCACCGAAGGCTACCGGAAGGCGGAGGTCACGCGCGGCGGCGTCGACACCCGCGAGCTTTCGTCCACGACGATGATGAGCGAACGCGTCGCCGGGCTCTATTTCATCGGCGAGGCCGTCGATGTCACTGGCTGGCTCGGCGGTTATAACTTTCAGTGGGCGTGGGCGTCGGGCGTCGCGGCGGGCAAGGCCGCCGGCGAGTTCGCACGACACGCGGCGACGGCCGCCTGAGCGCGCCCGGCCGGGGGTTTTGGCGAGTCTCGAAACGCGGACCCGTTTGCTATACTCGGACGGTCATCGGAGGATTCTCTCCGCTCTGGCAGGCGCTAGAACGGTTAGCGTGGCACGGGGCGCTGCATCCCTTTGCCGCGTCTCAAAACGGCCCGCTAAAAGTCCCGCTTGAGGAGGCGTTCCCAAGCGGGTTTTTGCTTTCGCGGGGTAACCGCGCGCCGGCCTGAATCCATATTTCGCAATTGCACCGGGTGAACGATGAGCCTCAAAGACCAGATCAGCGACGACATGAAGACTGCGATGCGCGCAAAGGAAACCGAGCGCCTCGGCACGATTCGACTGCTGCTCGCGGCAATCAAGCAGCGTGAAGTCGACGATCGCGTCACGCTCGACGACGCGGGCATCACCGCCGTCATCGACAAGATGATCAAGCAGCGCAAGGATTCGATCAGCCAGTTCGAAGCCGCAGGCCGCACGGATCTCGCCGACAAGGAAAAAGCGGAGCTGGCGGTGTTGGCGGCATACATGCCCGAACAGCTTTCCGCCGATGCGATCGCCGCCGAAGTGCAGGCCGCCGTCGCCGCGACGGGCGCCGCCGGCCCGCAGGACATGGGCAAGGTCATGGGCGTGCTGAAGCCGAAGCTCGCGGGCAAAGCCGACATGACCGCGGTCTCCGCGCAGGTGAAAGCCGCACTCGCCAAGTAATTTCCGCCGCTCCTGATTCGGTGATTCCGCACGCTTTCCTGCAGGATTTGCTCAACCGCGTCGATATCGTCGACGTGGTGGGCCGCTACGTCCAGTTGAAAAAGGGCGGGGCGAACTTCATGGGTCTGTGCCCTTTTCACAATGAAAAGAGCCCGTCGTTCACGGTGAGTCCGACCAAGCAGTTCTATCACTGCTTCGGCTGCGGCGCGCACGGCACCGCGATCGGCTTTCTGATGGAACACACCGGCCTTACGTTTCCCGAGGCCGTGAAGGAGCTTGCGCAAGGCGCGGGCCTCACGGTTCCGCAGGAGCCATCGAACGCCTTCCGGGGCGGCAGCGGTGGCGAAAGCGCGCCGAGCAAGGCGGTCAGCGTCGCACTGACGGAAGTCATGCAGACCGCGTGCGATTTTTATCGGAAGCAACTGCGCGGCGCGCCCAACGCCATCGCGTATCTGAAGAATCGCGGCCTCACCGGCGAAGTCGCCGCGCGCTTCGGACTCGGATACGCACCGGATGGCTGGCAGAACCTCGAGTCGGCATTTCCCGATTATCGGGATGACAACCTCGTCGAATCGGGGCTCGTGATCGTCAGCGAGAAAACGGATTCGCAGGGACAGGCGCGGCGCTACGATCGCTTCCGCGAGCGCGTGATGTTCCCGATCCGCAATGTGAAGGGCAACGTGATCGGCTTCGGCGGGCGCGTACTCGATAGCGGCGAGCCGAAGTATCTGAACTCGCCGGAGACGCCGCTGTTCAGCAAGGGAAGCGAGCTTTACGGACTGTTCGAAGCGCGTCTGGCGATTCGTGAACTGGGCTACGTGCTCGTCGTCGAAGGGTATATGGATGTAGTCGCCCTCGCGCAACTCGGCTTTGCGAACGCCGTGGCGACGCTCGGCACGGCCTGCACGCCGATCCACGTGCAGAAGCTTTTTCGTCAGACCGACACCGTGGTATTCAGCTTCGATGGCGATTCGGCGGGCCGCCGCGCCGCGCGCCGGGCGCTTGAAGCGGCGCTGCCGCATGCGGCGGACAACCGGACGATCAAGTTCCTTTTTCTGCCGAAGGAGCACGACCCGGACAGCTACGTGCGCGAGTTCGGCACGGACGGATTTGGCGAGCAGGTCGACCGGGCGATGCCGCTGTCGCAGTTTCTCCTGAATGAGGTGCTGAACGACAAGGAACTGGAGCAGCCCGAGGGCCGCGCGAAGGCGCTCTTCGACGCCAAGCCGCTGCTTCAGGCGTTGCCGGCGAATGCGTTGCGGGTGCAGATCCTGCATATGCTCGCAGACCGGCTCGACACGCCGTTTACCGAGATCGCGGCGCTGTGCGACATCGATTCACGCGCGGCGGCCGTCGCCCGCGCGAACGTGCCGAAGAGCGAGCGCCGGCGTGTGACGGGGCAGGAACAGCGCGCGCTGCGCAATCTGGTGATGTACCCGGGCATCGCGGCATCGCTCGATCAGGACAGCGAGCGCACCCTCGTGACGATGACCGAGCACGGCGAGTTGTTCAGCGAGGTGGTGTCGCACGCGCGCGAACTCGGCGATGCGGCGGAGTTCCAGTTGCTATCGGAGATCTTGAGAAATGCAGCAAACGCGCCAACGTACGACGATATCTTCCAGGAAATTCTCGCCTATGATGAAAACGTTCGCGATTTGCTGATGCGCGACCCGGCCGACGAGGACGCGGCGCAGCGAGTCGAGGAACAGAAGCGCCTGCTCGCCGAAGAGCTGCAGGCGACGGTCTTGAAGTTGCGGCACGACAGTTATCGGGCGCGGCTCGATCAACTGGCGCGGCAGTCCAGCTTGTCGGCGGAAGAGGTCGCGGAGTTCTCGGATCTGTCGGCGAGGGTCGCACAGATCAAGGCTGGGCGGGGTGCGAGCCCGGATGGCGGAAAGTGAAATGCTATAATAAAAAGTTCAAAATGAATTGTTTTTTGTCAACGGTTCGAACGTTTTGGTTGCTCTGACGAGGCGGCTGGGGCGGCGAAACGCGAGCAATCGACGAAAGCATTTGGATAGTTTTAGCGGTAGTGCCGGCGTGGTCGTCCGGTACGGGAAGAGGAAAGAAGCAGGAAGCTGTTGGCGGTATCGGATCTCGGGAATGCGGCGTGGTGGTACGTGGTGCACGCCGCATAAATCTTACAAAAGAGGCCGTTAAGCACGCCGACGAACAGACGGGCATAAGGGAAGCGGCTGCTATTGAGGGTAGGGCGAGGAGACGATTCACACTCGTTCGAACCTCGATGGCGCCCCGGGCAGGGCACGCAGGACGAAGCAGCGTGCGCGTATTGGGTATTCACGGTTCCATCGGCTGTTGTCCAGCAGCCGCGAGTCGAGACTAGAGCCGGTATGGCGAACTCCATGACGAAAAAGCTGAACGATGTATCCGTCGAAGACGACGCAGTGCAAAACGCAGAGTCCGGCGCCGCGCCTGCGGCGAAGGTCGAAAAGGCCAAGGCTCGCGATCGCCGCGCGAAGGAAAAAGCGCTCCTGAAGGACGCGTTCTCGTCGAGCGCGCCCGGTACCGTGGAGGAACTCGAAGAGCGGCGCTCGAAACTGCGCGCGCTCATCAAGCTCGGCAAGGAGCGCGGTTTCCTCACTTACGGTGAAATCAACGATCACCTCCCGGACAACTTCACGGAAACCGAGGCGATCGAAGGCATCATCAGCACGTTCAATGACATGGGCGTGGCGGTGTACGAACAAGCGCCGGATGCCGAGACCCTGCTTCTGAACGACAACGCGCCGAATGCCTCGTCCGACGATGAGGTCGAGGAAGAAGCGGAAGTCGCGCTATCCACTGTCGATTCCGAATTCGGCCGCACCACTGATCCGGTGCGCATGTACATGCGCGAGATGGGCACGGTCGAGTTGCTGACGCGCGAAGGCGAAATCGAGATCGCGAAGCGTATCGAGGATGGCCTGAAGCACATGGTCATGGCGATCTCAGCGTGCCCGACGACCATCGCCGATATCCTCGCGATGGCCGAGCGTGTGCAGAACGAAGAAGTGCGCGTCGATGAACTCGTGGACGGCCTGATCGACCCGAACGCCCAGGACACCGATGGTTTCTCCGAACAGGAAGCCGAGGCGATCGAGTCCGAAGACGAGGAATCCGAGGAAGAGGGCGACGAGGAAGAGGAAGAAGAGGACGACGGCAGCGCGCAGGCGAGCGCGAACGCCGCGCAACTCGAAGCCCTCAAGACCCAGTCGCTCGAGAAGTTCGGGCTCATCAGCGAATGGTTCGACAAGATGCGCCGCGCCTACGAGAAGGAAGGCTACAAGTCGAAGGCCTATCTGAAGGCGCAGGAAGCCATCCAGACGGAGCTCATGAACATCCGCTTCACGGCGCGCACCGTCGAGCGTCTGTGCGATACGTTGCGCGCGCAGGTCGATGAGGTGCGCCAGGTCGAGCGACAGATACTGCACACAGTCGTCGACAAGTGCGGCATGCCGCGCGCGGAGTTCATCACGCGCTTCCCCGGCAACGAGACGGATCTCGAATGGTCCGACAAGGTCGTCGCGGAAGGGCATGAGTACAGCGCGGTGCTGGAGCGCAATATTCCGGCTATCCGCGAGCAGCAGCAGCGTCTGCTGGATCTTCAGGCGCGGGTCGTGTTGCCGCTGAAGGACCTGAAGGAAACCAACCGTCAGATGGCGGCGGGCGAATTGAAGGCCCGTCAGGCGAAGCGCGAAATGACCGAGGCGAACTTGCGTCTCGTAATTTCCATTGCGAAGAAGTACACGAACCGCGGGCTGCAGTTCCTCGATCTGATCCAGGAAGGCAACATCGGTCTGATGAAGGCGGTGGACAAGTTCGAATATCGTCGTGGCTACAAGTTCTCGACCTACGCGACGTGGTGGATCCGCCAGGCCATCACGCGCTCGATCGCGGACCAGGCGCGCACGATCCGCATTCCGGTTCACATGATCGAGACGATCAACAAGATGAACCGGATCTCGCGACAGATTCTGCAGGAAACCGGCCTCGAACCGGATCCGGCGACGCTTGCCGAGAAGATGGAGATGCCGGAGGACAAGATCCGCAAGATCATGAAGATCGCGAAGGAGCCGATCTCCATGGAGACGCCTATCGGCGATGACGACGATTCGCATCTCGGAGACTTCATCGAGGATACGAACACGGTGGCGCCCTCCGATGCCGCGCTGCATGCGTCGATGCGCGATGTCGTGAAGGACGTGCTCGATTCGTTGACGCCGCGCGAGGCGAAGGTGCTGCGGATGCGGTTTGGCATCGAGATGAGCACGGATCACACGCTCGAAGAGGTCGGCAAGCAATTCGACGTGACGCGCGAGCGGATACGCCAGATCGAGGCGAAGGCGCTGCGGAAGCTGCGGCATCCGAGCCGGTCGGACAAGCTGAAGTCGTTTTTGGAAGGCAACTGACGGGACTTGTTTTGAGAGGCGTTGTGAGGCAAACTCGCAACCCTTCGCAGTCGCCTCGCGCAATGTTCGGAAGTAACAGAAAGCGCCGACATCGGCGCTTTCTTTTTGCCCTCCGCGTTAAAGGGCCGGAAGCTTAACTGGTATAAGCTGTCGACTCATAATCGACCGATAGTGGGTTCGAGTCCCACCCGGCCCACCATTCATTTCTTCGTTATATCAAACGGTTATGTGCCGTTAAGCATAAAATGGCCACCTGGACACGTTATGCTTTAATGTCCGATAGGCCAAGTTATGCTTGAACGGCGAACTCGGTTGCAGGAGCCGCCAACTGAGGTACGGCGCGCCAGGGGAACGTCCGCCACCCAGGGCTGTCGCGAAAACGACACAGCTGGAGTACGGATGAAGTGCGCTCTGGCGACTGCCGTTTCAAGCCGACGCTCCGCAGGTGGTTGCGCCTGCACTCAACCCGCGCAGCCCCCTATAGGATTACTCGTCGAGCAGGCTCAACTGCGATCCGGCATCCTGTGTCGGGAGCTCCGCGATTGCAAGTCCTCGTACATTCGCAACGTCGACGACAACGCGCGTCAGATGGTGTGTCGTATTGACTTGCCGCCACGTAGTGGAGCTGCCCGGCCCATCCAACCCTTGAGCCGTGCGCGCGATGTAGGCATCGGCCGGCGAGAACCGCGCGCTCGCGAAATGCCCGCTTTCAACAATTCGAGCGCAGACTTCTTTCATGATCGCTTGGTGCGAGCCGGCCTTTGCTCCGCGCGCTACGAACCAGTCGGTTTGCGTCGTGTACCGATAGTGTGGAATCGGCTTGCCGCCGCTGCCGCCAAACACCATCTTCGCGCAGTCGGCCGCGTAGTCGCCGAAAATCATGTGCTCCGCCGTTGCCGGGTCGAAGCTGACGGCCTGCCGCCATGCAGCCCACTCGTTGCGAGGCCAAAGGAAGCTCGCTCCATCCTCAGCCGGATTCTTCTCGGGGTAGTGTGTTCCCTGAAAGATAACGTGCCGCCATTGCCCCAGATCTTGGAGCTGTTCCAGCGCGCCGCCGATAATAGGCGCTACGAGATCCGGAGACGAGAAATCGGAATCCGAGAAGTCCGCAATGATTGCGCAGTCGGTCGCTTGCAAGCCAAGCTGCTTCACAGCGAGCGAGAGCGTCGCACCAAACTCTAAACCGACCATGTCGCCGGAACCGACGCAGATGCAAAACTTCAAAGCATCTTTGTCGTCAATCGACTCTTTGAACGCGTCCCTTTCAAGCGTGCCGAGATCGTGGAGCATTGCCATCGGAATGGCCTTCACGCCTAGGCTCCGTGCGCGACGAAACATCTGCGGCAGCCACGACGCGAGGTTGTCTCTCCCGCGTTCCGCGATCAGGTGCGTCGAATCGATAATCGCAGGGCGATTGAGCCAATGCCGGGACAATAATCCGCCGACGTCTGGGGTGTTGTCGAGCGCAAAAAGCTTCGGCTGATCGTCGTCCCTTTCGCTAGGCGGCGGCACGATAAAGCGGGGAAGCACATATGAAGCAACATCGGGCGCCAGTTCCCGGACGCCGTTCAGTTCGCCGGCCTTCATGCGCAACGCCGGGCAATACAAAACCTTACTTCCCTTCATGAACCGCCTCCTGAGGCTGCGAAAGTAACTGCTTGCGTACCTTGTTGCGACCAATCTTGTCCGAAAAGAGCGCGTAATTTTTCCGCTCCATGCGAACACGCCCAAAAACTATCGCGGGCGAAATCCCAAGCTGTTCAGCAAAACGCTCGATAGGGTCGGCCGTCTTGGCGATTCGAGCCGGGGACCGCGACCACAACTCCTCGGGAATCAGCATGTTTGACGCGAAACGATTTGCCTCGTCTTCAAACTCATCGATTTCCGTGCTTTCGATATCGTCAAAGAAGCCGGCTGCCAAACCCGTCCGGTAATGCAAAATCACATGGCCAACTTCATGCATCAAAGTGAACCAGAAGTTATCTAAGGCGTCACGTAACAGCGTCAACCCGATGACCGGAATGTGATCGACCAAAAATGCGGCTCCATCCACGTTCATCCCGGGAATGTTGCGTTCCGCAAGTAGAACGATACCGTGCTGTTTGAGCAGATCGCACGCCTGCGAGGGACCATCGTCCAGTCTGCTAAGCCGAACGAGGTCCTTCAGCCACGATACGTCGACCGGCCGGTATCGGAGCTTCTCTTGGTCAATTATCGTCTTCGCCCGACGTGTCACTTGGGCCTTCCAAGACAGTAACGACCAATCTTCAGAATGGTGCTCTACATTAAGACCTGTCCTAAGCAGGGAAGGTGTACCATGCATTTCCACATGCTCGGCGACGTGCTTGACGAGTTGGCTGATCCCATTCTCGTCCGAGCCGTTATCACCTTGCAGCCATCCGCTTGCGCGCGCGTGTTTCAGGACTTTGTGAGCTTCCGCAGGCGAGACTTCGAAAGAAGGTTTCCAACGGTCATCTTCAAGTGGCCGGATATCCGCTGCGACATCTACTGATAGTGCACGTGCGATCCGCAGGTAGCCGGAAAGACTGATGGAGCGATAGCGCTCTGACTCGTACCGCTGGATAGCCTGCTCTCGCAGACCGAGCTGGCGCGCGAGGTCTTTCTGAGACCAACCCTTCGCGATCCGCGCAACAATCAAAACCTCTCCGAGGTCACTGTTAGCCTTGCGTTTGAGAAGCTCGTAGTCCCCCGATTTTGCTTTCTGATACGCCTCGAGAATTTCCGATAGTTCCTGTCGTTCGGTAGAGAGTGAACGGCGTACTCCATCGATTACATGTGCCGGCAATCCGTCCACAATCGACTTGAGCGTCTGGTCAGAAGACAGTGCCTGGCCAATCTCTTCGATTAGCGTGGAGACCTCGCGGGCTTGGCGGTCGTTTGAGATGAAGGTAACTGGAGACATGCCCGAATTGTACACTACAAATATGTTGTGTCATAGTCGGGCCAGACGATGAATTCGTTTTGTCGCTGGCAGTTAGCATTACCGTCGAACGCGATAGGGGCTCCCTTCCAGTTGAGGTGTTGGCGACGGGAACAAGTTCGACGGGTTGCACGACTGCGGACTCGAATGGAAAAGCAGCCTTGCCGGGTCGGCGGGCGAAATTCCGTCATCTTGTGGACGTTCCATTAGCTCCGTACCCGTCCTGTGACGGCTGCGATCTGCTCGCCAGTACGCCGGACGGGGTGGAGGACACTCGTTCCGACCGCTTTTGGCTGCCCAGGTCCAGCGAAAAGGTGGACGAGCGTCGTGTTTAGAGGGGATCCTCTAAGTCAAAAACAGCGGCTATTTACTTTTCTTTTTCAGTTTACTGCCCGCCGCGGCGCGACCACTTGCATTGAAGGCACTTTTCCGCGACTCATTCGCAAACTAGAATGGGCCATCTTGCTGATCGGCACCGAAAAAGCCGTCTGCATGATGAGAGAGTCCTGTGATCGGCGATGAATAATCGATCTTTAGAAGAATTTCGAGTGAGAGGTAATTGTTGTGCTTTGAATTTATTTGATCTCTGCGCCGGGCACATGTCCGTGCTTTCTCGCGCGATTCGACGCGACTGTCGATGAATCAATTAATTCGGAGTAAGACAATGTACATGGAGGGTTGTTTTATGGTTTACCCGAAAGTCGAAAAGATTGAGGGGCCGTATTCAGAAGGTTCTTGCGATTTCGAGGAGATGGTAGTGGTTGCACCGCCCGATTATCCTAAGTTGGTTGACGGGCTGGAAATCGGCGCCATCTACAAGGAGGTGTTGCGACCCGACGGGAGCAATAGCGGAGTATTGCACGGCATCTCCTCGCGTGAGCAATATCGCGACTGGTGTGAGAAGTTGGTCAGCTTGGTCACGAACGGCAAAAAGCTGCGAGAAAGACCAAAAGACGAGGTCGAATGGTCGAATAAGCTTTCAGAACTCGTCCACGATAAGGAGAAATATCCGGATACCGACGGGCGCGGACCCTTCTGGGAGATGCTCCGTTATGCTATCCGCGGGATGACCTTCGGGCCCGTCGTCTGCAAGAAGCTCGATGCGGATTTTCACAAATGGAAGTCGAAGGCCTCGGTCTTGGGCAATTCGGATTTCGTTCAGATGTACGATTTTATGTGGTCCACCTTCGGCCTGGACGGTGACGCAGGGATGGTTATCCACCCATGTTACTGGGATGAAGACACGGAGCCGAAGCTCGGAGTAGAAACCATTAGGCTACTTCGCGGTGACGAGTACGGCGACATTTGAAACTTGATGACGTAGAAAAGCGCTCAGGCGAACGCAATGCAACGTTCGCCGATTTCGAGTGCAATCGCAGACTTTTTTGCGTCCACCGTAAGTGGAACGGAAAGGGGATTGTTTGTGCTCTGAATTTTTTGATCTCGTGCGTCCGCCGCTGTGCCGCTTTTTGGCGTGCTTTCGGCGCAAGTGCCGATATCTCAAACCATTCGGAGCAAAAAATATATGAGCGTTCCCGCGTATTTCGAGGTCAATCCTGTGTTGCGGAAAGTAGAGCCACCGTATTATCCTGCCGAGATAATGTGCCCAGGGAGGCCATGGGATGTTTCAACGCATATGGTTGTAGTCGCGCCTCTCGATTATCCCCAGCTCGCTGAAGGACTTGAAATAGGTGCGCTCTATGATTCGGTGCCAAGTCCTGAGGGTGGGCCTTGTGGTCACTTCTATCTTGACAGCCGTTATTTCGAAGGATGCGAAAAGTTGGTTAGTCTTGTGACGGGTGGAAAACGGCTTGCGGAACGCCCGCCTCGGATGGTCGATTGGTCGATTCAACTTTCAGAGTTAGTGGTCGACGAAGACAAATATCCAGAAAGTGAGGGTCGTGGCCCGTTCTGGGAATTGCTCCGCTACGGTCTGCGAGGTATGACCTTCGGACCTGTCGTTTGCAAGAAGCTCGCGAACGATTTCGAGAAGTGGTATATGGACGCTTGGGCACTAGGTGACCTAGAGTTTTACCAGGGCGCGCGGAAAGCTCCGGCCTTTCAGGCCGGGGATGCAGAGCGCATCAAGCTCCAGCGTTAAAGTACGACTCGAAAACATGGGTCATGCATACAGCTATACTGTGCATGACCAATACGGAATTCACCACACGCACGTTGCGCCTGCGCCTGAAAGACAGGCATGCAGCTTTGCTTCGCGCTCAAGCACGCGAGGTGAATTTCGTGTGGAACTACGTCAATGAGCTTTCGCTAAAAATTCTCATGCGCGAAGGCAGGTTTTGCTCCAATGCGGACCTGGACCGTTACACGGCGGGCGCGACGAAGGAAGGCTTGTCGTTGCACTCACAAACGGTCCAGGCTATCAGTAAGGAACTCGTGACCCGCCGCCGACAGTTCAAAAAGCGTCGCCTTGCGTGGCGCAAGTCTGATGGCACGAGACGCTCGCTGGGTTGGATTCCGTTGAAAGCCTCGGCTTTGCGATACCGCAGCGGGCAGCTCTGGTACTGCGGCAAACCGCTCTCGTTGTGGGACAGCTTCGGTCTGCATCAATATGAGCTGGGCACCGGCTGCTTCAGCGAAGACAGTCGCGGACGGTGGTATTTGAATATCACCGTACAACGAAAGCGACCATCGGCCTCGCGAGGAACGAAGGCACTCGGCATTGATTTGGGCCTGAAGGATTTTCTGACCGCGAGTGACGGCTCTAAGGTCCAGGCTCACCGCTTTCATCGCGACCTGGAGCCGGCGATCGCCGCGGCGCAGCGTGCCAGGAAAAAGCAGCGTGTTGCGGCACTTCACGCCAAGGTGAAGGCACGCCGCAAGGACGCGCTACACAAACTCAGCACCGCACTTGTGGAAGAGTACGGTGCCATTTTCATCGGCAACGTAGACGCGCAAAAGCTTACGCAAACAGGCATGGCGAAGTCCGTGCTCGATGCTGGCTGGAGCGCGTTCCGAACCATGCTGCAGTACAAGTGCGCTGACGCCGGCGTGTGGTTCGAGGAAGTCAATGAAGCGTTTTCTACCCAGACCTGTTCGTGCTGCAGCAGTCGCACGGGGCCGAAAGGTATCGCAGGTCTTGGAATAAGAGAATGGCGATGCGAAGTCTGCGGCTCGAATCACGAGCGAGACGTCAACGCCGCCCGAAACATCCTTGCTACAGGGATGCCATCGCGCGCCGCCGGCGCGGGATTGCGGGACGGCCTCTCATCAACCAGTCTCGCGGCCGGACGTGGCCGTCTTGCTGAAGGAATTCCGGTCCTTTAGGGCCGGGAGGACGTCAAGACTGGTACGTTTTCATCCAGCACAGCAGTTGGCCACCTGTTTTCGAACACACACTCGTCGACGGATCGGCGCTTGGCCCAGCGCTCTTTTTCGAGCATTGGCGCGCCGTAGAAGCGTTCGACGTGTCCCAAGCAGAGGATTGCAACGGGCTTCGCGCCAGCGGGCATTCCCAGCAGCGTCGCGACCTCATGCGGATCGAATAGCGAAACCCATCCCATTCCGAGTCCTTCAGCCCGTGCGGCTAGCCACATGTTCTGGATCGCGCATGCCACCGACGCAAGGTCCATCTCGGGAAGCATGCGTCGCCCGAACACGCATTGCTCCGCCCTTCAATTAGCGCCATGACGAGCACCTCGGCGCATTCGCGTAGGCCCTCTCGACCTTCAGCCTCATAAATGACTCGCGGCGCTCGCCGAGAGCGTCGGCGGTCAGCAAGCGTCCGCGCTCGACCGAGTCGTGCAATCTGCCACGAATCCGCGGACAGGTGATACGCACGATTCGCCATGGCTGCATGAACCCGACGCTCGGCGCATGCAAGGCGGCGTCGATGAGCCTGCGCATCACCTCGGGCGCTATTGCTGCCCCGAGGAAATGACGCATGTCGCGGCGCTCATGGATGGCGCGGTAGACCGCTTCGCGGTCGGCTGGACTGAATGCTTTTTCCATGGTACCGAGCAGTTGGGAGGGTCGACTGCCCGCGATGATACTGCGGCGCTATCACTCAACGACATTCAGGCGCCTCTAGATGGGAGCATGAACATGCCGGAAAGCGCTTGCCTGCCGTTGCGTTTTCGCGCAAAGGCCGCAGCTTTACGAATTCGATTTGGGGAACCAGGGGTGTCGCGGCCCGTCGTCAACCACTCCTTTTCGAAGTTCGAACCAAACTCGCGGTGAGCAACGGGACCTGCTCGCACCGCGGCGAACATGTCGGCCGGTTCATTCAGGCAGCCTTTAGCGCTTCAGCGGCACTGAAAACGCCGCCGATCCTAATGTTTAGAGTGATCACTCTAATTCCTAAATGCGCGCCTATTCACTGTCCGTTTTGTTCTCCCCTCATCGGCGGCGTGAGCGTTTGAATTTTAAGCTCTTTCCCGCGATTCATTCGCACTTTAGAATACGCTTATCTGTTGATCCGGCCCATGTAAACGCAGCGCAGCTTCCGCAATTAGTGGAAGCTACTCGTCCGTCCGCGATCAATAACCATTTTTAACTTCATCTAGCCAAAAAGAGAGGTAGTTGGTAGTTGTTGTGCTCTGAATATATTGATCTCGCTGCGCCGGACGGGATTTCCGCGATTCCTGGCGCGATTTCGACGCTAGCGTCGATAACTCAAACTATTCGGAGTGCAACAATGTACATGGAAGGATATTTTCTCATTTCGCCGGCAATAAAGAAAATTGAGGGTCCATATTCAAAGGACATGGTGAACCCCGAAACGGGGAAGCCACTGTGGGTTAACGAGGATGTGTTGGTCGTGGCACCGCCCGATTATCCACAGTTGGCTGAAGGGCTCGAAATCGGCGCCCTTTATCGTGAGGTACTGAGGCCCGATGGAAGCAGCGGATTTCTGCACGGCATCGATTCTCTCGAGGAATATTACGACTGGTGCGAGAAGTTGGTTAGTCTTGTGACGAACGTTGCAAGAACGACCAAATGACGAGGTCGAATGGTCGAATCGGCTTTCAGAGCTCGTCGAAGACAAGGAGAAATATCCGGAAACCGAGGGGCGGGGACCGTTCTGGGAGCTGCTCCGCTACGGGCTTCGCGGGATGACGTTTGGTCCGGTCGTCTGCCAGAAGCTCAAGGCGGATTTTGGAAAGTGGCAGTCGGCAGCCCATGCATTGGATGATTCGAATTTTTCCGGCTGGTATTCCCATATCCGGTCGACGTTCGCGATGGCTGACGAAGCCGGAATGGTCATGTATGGATGGTATTGGAGCGACGACACGGAACCGAAACTCGGGACAGCAACGCTTAAATTGTTCAGAGATTCTGATTTTAGCGACATCTGAGCAGTTTCATTACTCAAGTTCGTCGTGATTTGCGCCGATAACAGAGCTTTGGCGCGAAGTTTCGAGCGACTTCGGAAGGGCAGGGACCGCGAGCCGAAAGGGTGGCTTTCATGTGTGTAGCGGGTTGTCGGGAAGCCGCGACCTCTATCGCCGATCGACGATGTTGTCGGTTCGCTGAATAGTCAGCGCCAGGCAGCCGAATGTCACGAATGCGCGAAATGTTATGCGCTCGCACCGTCTCCCGTATCCGTCATGCGGGCATGGACGCTCTATACGACAGTGTGGCCCCTTCGTGCTTCACCAGTTCGTGAGGACACGAGAGATGGGACCCGCATCGGTGGTGCGATCGACGCGCCAGAGAGAAACATCGTTGATGGTTTTGCAGGAGAAGGAAAAATGACTCAAAGGATTAAGCTGAGCGAATCCCAGACGGACCTCGTCGCGACGGGCCAACTTTTGCCGCTGCGGTCGTTGGGCGACAGGCAGAAGCATACTCGCGGAATGCCTGAAGACACGCCCGTTCTGGTGTTTCCAGTGGCGCCTTATGAAGCTCATCTGTTTTCCGAGGCGGTCGAAAGTGCTTGCTTTGGTTGTGGACATGTCCCGCTTGTCCACGGAAACTTCATGACCATGCGCTATCAGATGGATGGTTTGCAGGTCAATTGGGTTGCCCAGACGACGGACCCGGAGGTTTGGTCGGCGATTGAGTCTTGGAAGCGCATCGGAAAGGTTGTTATTCTCTTTGCCATCCACGAAGCCGATGGTAGCCGGCGTGGTCTCATCTGTAGCGTCGACATTGAGAATCATAGGCTAGCCAACGAGAAGTTCCGGTATCCCGAAGAGGCCCCGACGGTGCGCGCGTGGCAGCAGATGGCATCGCTTGTACGCCTTGGAATTCTCCAACTGGCAGCCACAAGCGATATTGAAGGCGTGTCGCTTCGACATGTGCTGGCGGGCGTTCTCGTTACCGACCGTCTCGAGGCAGTCATAGGCGAGACGGCGCCGCTTGTAACCACCTAAGGTCAGAAAACAATGCTCTTCAAAAGCGCGGCACAGCCGCGCTTTTCTTGTGCTCTCGACAGGGGCTTGCCCATGCGAGATGTGATTGCATTCGCCCGGTTTGCCGAAGGAAACTGGACGGAGCAGTCCGTACTCGTGTTCACGCATTGGCGCGGCCTGAGCAAGGATCCAGGCATTGCGCCGGACACCGAGCACATAGACGCGGAGAGCGCAGCCGCGCAAGGCGTGCGCGCGGCGTGGAACGCGTTCTTTCCTCGGTTGGAAGAGACACCCAAGAAATGAACCGGCTGCGCATGCCTGCTCGAGCAAACGCCGCCAGACTAAAAAGATATGCGTCGACGCATTGCAATGCAGCGACAAAACCGGCTCGACCCCATGCTCAGTTGGCGAAGGGGACATCGCGTCAAAGTGCAAAGTGGCAGCGTCGGGCAGAAGTTGACCCATTATGCAGCCGGTCGTTGCTGCGCGCGAGCAGAGTCCGTTAGCGCAGAAGTCCAATCATTCTATGGCAGCTTTGGCTGCTCGCTGAACGGCAGGTTGCGACGGCTACCGACGCTCCGATCCGTCACGTCGGTCACATCGAGAGTACGCGTTGCGTTGACGTGCACGGGATTAGCCACGTGGGTGATGTTCATTGCGGTGGCTCCGGCAATGAAAACGCGCCTAGAGGCGTGAGCAGTCTGGGTGTGGATCAGATTGAGGATGAATCTATCGCGGAACAGTGCGGGTCATTCCTACAGCGGCGGTGGCGAAATACAACTGCACTTCCGCTTGTTGAAAGCGTTTCTTCAGGCGCGCCTTCTTTTGCTTCCGCACGCAGTCGACCCAATCAGGGCCAATCGCGACTGGGCGGCAATCGTCCAGAGAAGTTGTGAGGTCTTGTGACGCACCGTCCCGCCTATCGCGAACATATCGCCTCCTTCGTGACTATCTATTCGCGCGCGGCGCGAGGGTTAAGCCAGCAATTTTGAGGTTCATTACGGTAATTCAATAATTCAATAGTGATAGATGCAAAAAGCCCGCGCGCGTCGGGCTTCCGAAGGGTATCAGGCAACGGCACTCAGTTTGATAAGTGCCATCCACGGCGAAGTCTTTAGCTTGCGTACTTTCGGCATATCAGCTCCCAGATCAATGTTCAGCGTGATGTCGGCATTAAACGCCTTCGTGTCGGTGCTCTGAACGTGCTGGACCGAATACTTCGGAACGTGTTGCTGTTGGACGGGTTGGTTGCCGTGATGGGCAGATGCCCACATGAAGTGCCTGATACCCCTCCAACTGAAGTCTCGGAGGCCTTCAGGCGTACCTGTGGCGGTGAATAGATCGCTATTCTCACCGCTCCGTGGTGAAAATCAAGTCCAGCTATACTTCGTGCTCCAACTACGGGAGTCTGACGAATGGCGAAAGCAGAAGAATTCAACACAGGCGACGTCGTGCAGCTTGTTTCCCGCGGTCCCGAAATGTCTGTGAAGACGCAGCACAGCGGCGGCGAGTACAACTGTCAGTGGTTTGCAGGCAAGAAGCTCGAGGATGGCTGGTTCCCTGGTGCCTCCCTGAAGCTCATCAAGAAGCGAGGCGAATGATGGATGCCTCCGCAGCGGCGCAATGGATGCTCGAGCAGATCGAGTGCGACGGCTGTATCTATCAGGATGACGTCGTCGATCATCTAGCCAAAGCGAAGGCCGAGAATTTGCTCCGCGAGAACGCCGACGGCAACCTAGTCGTCGGCAAGCCGGTTCTCGACGCTTTCCTGAAACTGACCGAAACGACGGTCGTCTGGGTCAAGCCGGATCGATACTGGCGTTGGCGCGTCAAAGAGGATGAGCCGGGCCGTGAGGCACGAGGATAACTCAGTGGGCGGCTCTCAACCGCGTTGTCACCGCCCCTCAACCGGCAAGATTTGGAAGAATGGATCTCGGATAAACCTTGCCCTGCTCGCATCCGACAGCAGATCCATACGGTTGAGGCTCCGGGCTTCTTACCCTACGCTTCTTGGCAATGCGCATTCGATTGCTGCAAACGCGTTTTCGGGATTCAAAGTCGGACTGGCTCGGAAGCGTTGAAGCAGGCGGGTGCACTTCTGGCTACGCCGAAGGTACGCTTCCCCGATCGATCAAAATGGCTTTCAAGGTTCCCTCCAGTATGTGAAAGTGAACAAATCGGCTACCTTGACCGAGCGGACGAATTTACCACAGCTATTCACGCAGCGTGCAATTCCCCATCTCCCGTAACAAGGCGTAGACCTTCTCGGAGGCTCAATCAAGCCCGCTGCGCGCGCCAACCACGGCTAACTGCAACTGTCCGCTGGGGTCGGCCAGCTTCGGACTGATGCAGGCTACGAGCGACCTTCCCGGCATTCCACGGCGCCAAGTACTAGCCCACGCACTGCTCACCAAGCGACTGGAAGCGGTCGTTCCAAAAGGTGTTGGCATAGTCGGCGCTAGTCGCCATGTGGCGCGAGGTGAACCGGCCTTCAGGCCGGTGAGCGATAGCATCTCGGTGCAAAGCATTACGGAAAGCGGCATCCTCGATTGGGCTACGAATTGCAGTCGTCGACTCCGGCGTAGCGAGAACAGGCAGATTCAGCGAAAAAAACTAGAGCGATCGAACGATGGACCAGGTCGCTCGAATGAACACGCTCGAATCCAGAACATCCACCACCTGGTTGCGAACCTCCGCGCAAAGCGGCGCCGACCCGGTCGTAGCCTGTGCGACTCGTCATAAGCCGGGCATCCAGGGTGTCGCGCTAATAGAGCATTTGCCACTGTTCGCGACCATACAGGACGGCGACGCGACGCCGCGCCTGCAACAGCGCAAGAACGCGCTCGATCAACGCATGTCGCCCGACACGGAGCTATTGACGCAGCAATCGCCGCCCCGCAACTCGTGCGCTCCGTGTGGGAACGCGTCCTTTCCCTCTGCCGCAAGAGACACCCAAGAAATAAGCCTCCGGCGCATACCTGCTCTTCTCGAACGCCGCCAGTCAAAACCACTTGCGTCGGATTCGTCATGCAAAACCGGCTCCGCAACAGCAGCGAATCTGGTCAATTCGGAAAGACCGGCCCCTACAGAATCCGCAATACGCCTCAAGCTCGGCGAACTCGACACGGTAAGTCGGAGTTGCTTTGTGCTACTCATCCTTACGCGAGCACTTGGCGCTGCGCCAAATATCGCGGCGTACCGGCTTTCCCTAAGCCGGTACGCGATTGCTTTGGAGGGCCGGCGCGCGCCTGCCGTCAGGACACGTTCTCGCCGACTCGTATTATGATTGCGATCGCGCGCTGCAACGTGACACAATTATTTTCCTATGAATGCCCTCAAACGATAAAGGTGCACTTGAAATGTCGAAGTACGGCTTGGACCCATATGCAACTATCGGGCTGACGGAAAATCCATTCGTTCCACGAGCCCTCGGCGCGGATGTCCTAGGCAAACGATTACTGGTCGGTCGGGACGAAGAAGTAACCCTGGTCGGCCGACGACTTCACAAGAACGGTAAGATCACTTGCCTTGACGGGCATGTCGGAGTCGGGAAAACCAGTCTTGTGAACGTTGCTGCCTTCGACTGCTTCCAAGCCTACTTGGCAGGCGAAACAGAGCAATTATTAATTCCGTCCGTCGTTTCTTTCCAACTGAAGCCTAACGGTAGCGTTGATCAGTTTTGCGCCGAGGTGTTTCAGGGTGTCGCCCAGACGCTTATCCAATATCAGGAGCACCTCCAAAAATACGACATTCAGAAATTTCCCCTCCCGCAGATTCACACGTGGCTAAATTCGCCAATTGTACAGCATCTTAATGCGACAGCTAAATCGGGCTTCCGTTTTGGGGTGCCTAGCGTGGCCTCGGTTTCGGTGGAAGGAGGCGTGAATACTTCGAATCAAGTTAATCAGTCTGCCGGGTTTTCTCAAAGTGGATTTGAGAGTCTTGTGAGGCAACTACTTAATGAGATATTTACGGTTCGCGGTAATGGTGGCGTGGTCTGCGTGATCGACAACATCGAACTGCTTGAGAACGGCATGGCTGCTCGCAAAATGCTTGAAGCACTCCGTGACAAGCTTTTCAATGTAAATGGCTTGCGTTGGGTTTTTTGCGGAGCGAACGGAGTTATTCACAGTTTGGCCGGGTCCCCGCGTTTGACAGCATTTTTGAATCCAGTGATAAAGGTCGCTAACGTTAAGCCTTCTGCAATCATTCCACTGGTTAGAGCGCGTCTCCAAGAGTACTCGACGGACGCTAAGGAAGTAGAACGTGAACTGCCAGTTGCATTGGAAGATTTAGAGCTTCTCTACAGGATCGTCAACTCGAACCTTAGAGACTTGCTCGCTCTTGCGGATGAGTTCTGCGAATACTGCGTCCAATCCGGGAGACCTGTTCGAACTAGTAGCACCCGAAAGGAAAAATTTGAAAGATGGCTTGAAAAGGCGACGGGCGATCGTTACGACGACCTGTCAAGTAGAGTTTCTCAGAACGCGTGGGCAGTGCTGGATGTCGCGATGAGTAGTCTATTCCAAGGCACATTCGGTGCCGCAGAATATTCTTCCTTCAATCAAAACAGCACGGTTTCTTTCGTTGAAACGACCTTTAAGAAGTGGCTATCCCAACTGGAGAAGCTGGGCCTGATTAGTAAAGAATCGAATGAAGGGACAGGCGATTCAAGTGAAGATGACAGCGAGTCGGGTAAATTCAGTCGCGATGTGTTCACGGTCACAGCCAAAGGCGCGCTCGTCCACTATGCACGTCGAAAGCGACGCGAAAACCTTTCTGTTGCAGATGACCCCGAATGGATGCGGCCAATTCACCATGTTGACACGTCCGCGCCGCGGAAAACCAACCGGTACTAGATTGGAATTCAATTGTTCTGCTATTGAGCCGACTTCGCTCATCGGCTCGTTTGGCGCTGCCGGGCGGAGCGACGCGCACGAGAAACCTTGCAGGTCCGAAGGTGTGCGATGCAGCTTGCGCCGGCAGCCCGTCAAGCGTCCTCCCTCCGCGCTTTTCGAAGCGCCGCGTCCAGCTGATCTACCGTGTAAGGCTTGCGAAGGCTTTGCCAATGGAAGTCGCCGGCAAGGTTGTCTTCAATAGAGTCCCCGGACGCGAAGATGACCGAGATGTCCTTGTGTACAGTCGCAACCCGGTGAGCCAACTCGATTCCGGAGATGTCGGGCAGGTGGACATCGGTGAGGAGCACGTCGAACGCATCATTGTCGACTGCGTCTAGTGCGGCATGCGCGCCAGACGCGGTGGTGGGTCGATGCCCCAGCATTCGCAGCAGTTCACTGACCGCATCGCATGTCGGCTCGTCATCGTCTACGACGAGCACGCGAAGCGGGATGAACTCGGCGGCGCCGGACGTGTTTGCAGAAAGGGCGTTCGTGTCGCCTTCCAGAGGCTGTCCTTCGGAGCCCAACACCTGTCGGACCTTACGCGCCAATTCCTTGAGGCTGTACGGCTTGCTGATGAGCTCAACGTTGGGATCCAGCCGACCGCCATGAACAATTGCGTTCTGTGTGTACCCCGAGGTGAACAGGACGCGCAAATGTGGCTGCAGCTGAACGGCATTTCGCGCCATCTCGGGACTCTTCAAGGTTCCCGGCATCACGACGTCCGTAAAGAGAAGGTCAATATGCACGCCGCTGCTGAGCACAGCGATAGCCTGGTCAGCGTTGTCTGCCTTCAGCACGGTGTAGCCAAGGTCGGTAAACATCGAGATCACCGTGGCTTGCACCTTCGTGTCGTCCTCGACCACGAGCACCGTGTCACTGCCTCCCATGGCGGGGGCGTTAAGTCGAGTTGTCGTCTCGCGCGCTTCGGCAGACGTTCGCGGCAGATAGATCCGTACCGTAGTGCCGTGCCCCGGTTCACTGTAAATCCGGATGTGCCCGCCACTCTGCTTCACAAAGCCGTAGGCCATGCTGAGACCCAACCCGGTTCCTTGCCCTTCCGGCTTCGTGGTAAAGAACGGGTCGAACGCCTTCTCGAGCACATCGGCTGACATCCCAGATCCTGTATCCGTCACGCCAAGCATTACATATTGACCAGCCGGCACGTCCGAGAGCGAGCGCACATAGTCGTCGTCAAGCATCGCGTTCGACAATTCGAGCGTCAGCTTGCCGCCATCGGGCATTGCGTCACGCGCGTTGATTGCCAGATTTAATAGAACGTTCTCGAGCTGGTGAACGTCGACGAACGCATTCCAAAGGCCGCCGGACACCACGGTCTCGACCTCGATGGTTTCCCCAAGTGCACGGCGCAGCAGATCATCCGTGCCGCGGACCATGGCCGCTAGATTGACGGGCTCCGGCCGAAGCGCCTGGCGTCGCCCAAACGCCAACAGCTGTGACGCCAGCGTTGCGCCGCGTTCGACTGCCTGAATTGCGTTTCCGAAGCGCTCCATTGACCACTGGTCCCGGGCGCAGCGATTTTGTAGCAGTTCGAGGTTACCGCGCAGGACTTGCAGTACGTTGTTGAAGTCATGGGCCACCCCGCCCGTGAGCCTGCCAATCGCCTCCATCTTTTGCGCGCGGAAAAGCGCGGCTTTTGTCTCCTCGAGGAGCTTGTCGGCTTCCCGCTTTTCCGTCACGTCTCGAGTGATTTTCGCAAACCCGAGGAGGGCGCCAGAGTCGTCGCGGATGGCATCAACGATAACGTGCGCGACGAATCGAGTTCCGTCACGGCGCACACGCCATCCTTCCGACTCGAAGCGTCCTTCACGGGCCGCAGTCTCAAGCGTGCGCTTCGGTAAGCCGGCAGCGGCGTCTTCCGGCGTGTAGAACCGGGAGAAGTGGGAGCCGATAACTTCCTGTGCGCTGTAACCCTTGATGCGCCGTGCGCCGTTGTTCCAGTTGGTGACAAAACCGTCTGGCGACAACATATAAATCGCATAGTCGGAGACGCCGTCGACAAGCAAGCGGAATCGCCGCTCGCTTTCGATTACCGCATCGTGCGCTTTTCGCTTCTCGCTCTCGTCGCGTGCCAGCTTTGCGAATCCGACAAAAGCTCCGTCTGAATCTACCAGCGCGATCGTCACGATACTCGCCCACAACACTGAGCCGTCCTTTCGTTTACGCCAACCTTCCATGACAGAGCTGCCGTTTTCCCGCGCGTGGCGGAATTCCGCTTCATACGCCTCGCGCTCGTGTGGATCATCCGGAAGCAAGATTGAAGAGTGCCGCCCAATGATTTCGTCGGCGGTGTAACCGTAGATGGCCACTGCGCCTGGATTCCAGGTCGAGATGACACCGTCGGGCGTCATGGCGAATACAGCAAGTTCGGTGACGGACGCCGCCCAGTGCGTAGCACGTTGCATAGCGGCGCGACTATCGGCGTTCTCCTGGCGCGGCATGGTCGTAGAGTTTTTGTAGAAGGGACGACGCTTATTCTACGGGTTGCGAGAAATGTGGACACGACGATCGATGAATCGGGCAGGAGTAGGGCCGCTCGCCGCAACGAGTTGTACCGAGCTATTCGTGCGCGATGTCAATAGCAGCCAGGCTTAAGTCGCGGGACCAGACCTTGCCATCCGCGGTGGCAACACAACGCTTCGAGCCGCTCGCTCCCTGGCTGCTCACTTCACGCGGCGTCCTCACCTGAGTTGCATTTCTTGATATCACGCAGCAACTCGAAGAGATTGCGCACTTTAATCGAGCTGTCTTCGGGCGCACGTGCGAGTATCTCTCGAAGATTCACTGCCTTTCCCTCTGCGACGATTTTTGGATAAACGCTGTCGATAAGTTCACGTGTCTCTATCAAATTTTGCTCGTTGCGGCGTTGCACCTGCTGCTTTCGTCGCTCAGTAATGGCGTCAGTTTCCTTCTTTGCGTGCCGGTAGAGCTCGCGCTCGTGAATATTCAGGCTTCGTGCAGCATCCTTTATACTCGCAACGACAGGCGATTCGGCTGAAGCAGCTAATGTCGCGCGTATTTGGCGCCAGTCGTGGCGTCGACCCTGAGCTCGCTGTTTAGTTTCAGGGAAAAGTGCGTTCAATTCATAGATTTCCGGCGGCGCCGGAGGCCAGTCGGTCAAGTTGCCAATCACTAAGTCGGACAGTCTCAATCCAGTTTGCGAAGCGATACGCAAAAGCGCGGGGAGTGTCGGTATGCCATCTTCCTTAAGCCAGTGGTGGACGGTTGCTTTGCCGAGCCCAATGCGGCGTGCGAACATTGCGCTGTTTCCATCGTCCAAATGCTGCACCAATGCGCGAATTCCTTCCATCAGAGCTCTTCGTGTAGCGATAGAAGGCACACTGTTCTGAAGGCTCAGCGTTGCACCGACTTGCGATGCAATCCAAACTTCGGCTGGTGTCGCCGTCTCCGCACTGATGTGTTCGCCGAGGAAGCAGCCGCAGGCGGTACACCAGCCCGGAATGACGAATGCCGATTTATGGCGGACTTCGGACCCACCGCATTCCTGGCACACGTGTATCAGCCTGCTTTTGTGTTTCGAGCAGGCGGTTACGGTTCCGATGTCCCACGTTAGCCGGAAGTACGGCGTCCCGCCCGCAGCGCGGTCCTCAGCTAGACAGTGCGGGCACCACCGGGACGACGTGGGACGCGGACTGGATTGGGCAACGACGTCTCGCCACGGAAGCATCGTCAGCCTTTCCAAATTTCGGACGCTTGTTAATTCCGACAATGCGCGCGCCCATCTCTCCGTCGCGTCCGACATGCCGTTCAGATTGGCGCTAATCCAATTGTATCTTTCAAAGAACTCCCAATGCGAGGCGTCAACAACTCTCCGCCCCAGGTTGGACGTAGAGATGCAGTGAGACATAGCGAGTCGGCAAAAATAGCTCACCAGGCTTTCGACTTCCGGCGTTCCGACGCCGATCGGAGCGACGGGATTCAGCACCGAGCGCGTTAACGAGAGCTCTTCGATAATGTTTTGAGGACCCATAGTCACACCGCCGAACGTTTGATTTTTGGCATGATTCGGGTGAAACTTGGCCCGATGGCGCTCTCGCCGTCGATAATTTCCTCGAGAATTCGCTTGCGCTGTGCCTCGGTGAGGAGCGCGCGTTCCAAAGAATTCACCGACCATGAACCGGCAGGTTCTGCTAGCCCTGACGCATTCTCACCGCCTCATCTTTCATCGAGTCTGACGCGGAGCTCGCCTCCTCAACCAGACCTGCGTTCATCTGCGTCATTTCGTCCATATGGAAGACAGCGGTCGTTACTTGCTCAATGCCGCGCGCCTGATCTCGGGAAGCGGCGCTGACCTGATCAAGAAGGGCCGCAACGCGAGCGATGCCAGCCAGCATGCGATCCACGCGCTCCATGGCACTAACGCCTTGTGCAGCGCCTTCGTCCACAAGCAACAGGGATGCGCTAATCAGCGCCTTGATCTCCTTGGCCGCCGCCCCCGAGCGCTGCGCAAGCGAGCGAACTTCTGTGGCTACTACCGCGAATCCTCGTCCCTGCTCGCCGGCACGAGCCGCCTCGACGGCCGCATTAAGTGCGAGGATGTTTGTCTGAAATGCGATTCCCTCGATTATGGCAATTATCTCCGCGATCTTTCCAGAACCGTCTTTTAGCTCGCTCATGGTGCCCGTGAGTTGCTTCACAGCTTCTGCTCCCAAGTCCGCGCTGCCGGCGACGAGATCGGCTAACTCCGTCGCTTCGCGCGTGCTTTCCGCATTCTGCTTTACCGTCATCGTAAGTTCCTCGAGGCTAGAAGCCGTTTCCTCGAGCGCACCCGCCTGTTGTTCGGTGCGCTTTGAAAGATCGTTGTTGCCCGCTGCAATCTCCGCCGCAGCATGCACCACGCGTTCGGCGCTCTCTCGGATTTTCGTGACGGTTTGGCGCAAATTTTTTTGCATCTTGCCAAGGCTAAGCATCAAATGGCCGAGTTCGTCGTCACGCGAAGCAACGATTTTGACGGTGAGATCTCCCGCTTCAATCGCCGTGAAATGAGCTACGATCGCCGAGAGAGGATTTGAAATGGCCCTTTTAAGGATTGACCAAGCTGAAATAGCACATACCATACTGATGACTGTCAAAGCTATGGCGAACGCCATAGTCGTACGCTCATGCGACTCGCCTTCACTGACAAGCCTGAGCGAATCTTGGGCTTGAAACCGGGACAATTCTGCAGTCGCGCTGCTTAGCTCCGAATATAACTTAGGAATTACGGCGAACGCTATGTTCTGCGCGCGGTTCTTATCGGAAGAATGCAAAGCGGCCGCGAATGGGTCGAAGCCGCTTTTTATCAATGTGTCTCGAGCGTTCGCGACGCGCGCTGCGATCCGTCGTTCATCCTCTTCGGCAGGAAAGCCACTGTATGTTTCCCATGCTCGATTGCTTTGACTGATAAAAGACTGCATTGACATTAACGAAGACCCGCTTGATGGTTCGCCGAGAGCGGCGGCTGTTTGCGCATTCAAAGAAGCGCGAGCCAGCAGTTCTTGCTGCTGCAGAATCGCTTCCAGCGTCGGAACGTTGCCGGATGCGTTCGATAATGCATCGTTCGTTGAATGAATACCGTATATCCCCGCCGCGCCAACGATAACGATTAAAACCGCGAGGACAAGCAGGACGATGGCAATGATAGAGCGGATTGTTAAAGTCTTGGCCATAATAGTGACGAAGGTTGATCGTTACTGGTGTTAACGGTGAGGGGATGATCGCCTGAACGGATTAAGGAATAAATAGTTTCTCGTTGGTGATTCGAAAGCACTTAGACGTGGGAGTCTGTCCTTTGGCTTTCGAAAGTTTCCTTTTCAATGAGACAAGCTTGAGACAAGCGCCTTCTTACAAAGAGATGGGAATGAGCATTGAGTTAACGATCGTCTGCACGCTTCATTTCCGAAGCATGCGACAGGCGTGACGTGGACTCGACGGAAACATTTTGCATTGCGTTGGCGCGACGACCGTGCGCTCGCGAATTTGGTGATCGCAAAAAAACAGCTGCTGTCGACGCACGGGAGCAATCCGTCAAGTGTGTGAAAAATGGAGGAAATAAGGCCCAAATAGGGCGCAGTTCTCTTCTTACCTTCGAATTTGTTCGTCAATTAACAATTGCAGCATGCGTCGTTCTTAATGCGGACCGCAGACGCATTGATCAGCGTTTCCCTAGACGAAATCCATGTTCAACAGAAGGTGGCGGACGAGTCTAAGCAGGCGCTCGACAAGCTGCTGGCCAGGCAGAAAAAGGAGCGGGAGAGGCTGGCAGCAGCGGGGGAACTGAGCCAGGTCGTCTGGGACGACATTGACGAAGTCTCGGTAGCGGGTGAGGTACAGCGCCTGCAGAATCAGATAGCAGAGGCTCAACACTCTCATCCGGAAATACAGGAGCTCGACGAGCAGATTAAGGCCCAGCGGAAAATAGCGTCCCAGGCTGGCAGCGCATATGAGACGGAAAGCAACAAGCGTGCTGAAGCGGATCAGCAGATGAGCGCGTTGATTCGTGAGGTTGAAGATACCACCAGCGCTTTTCGCGTGCCGCCTGTAGACGGGGACGAGCTCCAATTGCTGTTTGGGAGTCTGCGAAAAACAGGTGGCCCGCGTTCACGTCGGCGTCTCCTAGTCCGCAGTCGGACATGAAGTCGACGATAGTTCTGGCCACTTCGTTGCTGGTGGTCGTTTCGGCTTGTTGCTTGGATTCTTGGCTGTTCATGGTGTTTATCGTGGGAGAGACGCCGCGCAACTTCGTTGCTGAATGCCCTCATTGTTGGTCACGCTAGCGGGCGTCCGATTTAGCAGGTGCGCGACCTAGGATCGCGCGGGCGCGGTTCAATAGTCTTCTCGGAGCATGTCGTCGAACGCCTTATCGCCGCGATGGAGTACAAAGGACGTTACATCCAGCTCGCATCTTGCGCTTCCGGGGGTTACCTCGAGCAACGCTACGGCCATGTTATCGAGTGAAGTGCATGGGAATCCAAGTACCGCATGTTCGGGCTGAACCCCGTCAGATGCTCGTTTCTCCGAACCCACGATGAGGTTCACGAGCGGATTCGCTATCGAGTCCCCATTTCGCGAGCGCCGTCGAGCGGACGTCTGGCCAGCTTCGACCGCTTCACCCAAAACGTGAAGCCAATTTTCGAAAGACAAGAGGCTGAACGTTTCGCCGTACGCTTCGGCTAGGCCGCCTGTGAGTTGCAAGCAGTTGGACTCCGACTGATTGCGCAATTTCTCAAGGTGGGCCAACACTTCCTTCTCGAGCGTAGCGCGATTGAATCCGGCCCTGCCAAGTCGCTGCCGAAGCGTGCCCGCGGTCGTCGAATAAACAAATTCAATGTCTACCTTTTCCGCGTCAGTTTTGTCGGTGGTCATGCCGTAGGTCAGCGGATTTAAGTGCTTCTTCGGTCGGCAACGTACGATTCTGTCTTCCGGCAAGAAGCGCCACGGGCTGTAGCAGTTGAGGGTGGTCGCGACTTGATAGCCGCCGATAGTGGCGTGTGCAAAGCAGTCCATTTTTGTTCCTAGGTCTTGTTCGTGAGCAAGCGCTGCGTTCCCGATCGCGAGGAAATGCATAGCGTCCTTGCTCTATTCAATACGTCGCTTGATCGACAAATCTCATTGAGGCAGCGACAAATCAGATGTCGTCGTACTGAGCTTGAGGCTTTTTCAAGAGCCGCATGTCGTCGAATGTCATATCGCCCTTGAACTCGACGAACATTGTGACTTCCTGCTCGCACAGCGCGTCGCTGGGAACGACTTCCAACATAGCCACGGCCATGTTGTTGAGCGAACTGCACGGAAAACCATAGAGGCAGTGCTGTGGCATCAATTGACGACAATCAAACCATTCGGGCGCGTCAGAACCACTTATTATGTCGACCAAGATGTTCTTAGGCTGTGCGAACTGGCCTGCATTGCGCCCAACGCGAGTCACACCTATCTCCACAGTTTTCGCGAGCGCGTCCATCCAATCGTTCAGCGTTGCAGCCCGAAATGCTTCTGCACGAGCCAGTGCTCTTTCAGCGTCAGGATATTTGTCGAAGAACAACGTGCCTTGGTTGCCGCTACCGATACGGAGAGGAGCGGCTGTTCGATGTTGCGGAAGGAGTGGACGAGCTCAATGCGTTCCAAGACCAGCTGGCGAAATTGGGCGGCTACAATTGGTTGATTCACGACGTGGAAAGTCCGGGACCATTCCGCGAACTGATTGGCTATTCGTGCGACTCTGGAATTATCGGCCCGATGGTGTCGGCGAAACTGGCTGATGACTTCGCTTGGTTCGACGAACGTGCTCGGTCGCTCGGAGATAGCGGCTTCTACACATGGTTCACCGTCATGCCGGAGTTGTTCGAATTCGTAGGAAAGGATGGCGCCGTCTGGTGCGTTGAAGAACGGCATCTGCGGGACACACTTTCCAGGTTCGCACACCAAGATGGCATCGCCGAGTTGCTACATCGGCTGACGGCTTGGGTGTGAGAGGCGCTTTGAATTGAGTACGTTGAAAGGCGGGAGTCGATGCAGAGGTGGTGCGCCCATCACCTTATGTGCTTCTTCTGTCACGATTCTCGGCGGGCTGGTTTCCAGCTCAACAAGATAGTCTAGCTTCCGGGCGTCGATGATCGCAAAATACGGCGCGCCATCTTTCGTCAGCATCATTTCTGCGTCTTTCCTCACTTCTTCTGCCAATTCCAGCAGCGGCGGGCCGGCTTCATCGAGGGGAGCGAATTACATCGCATTGACCAAAATTGCACCTTTGTCAAAGCGCGAGGCCCTCATCCTTCTTGGCTGTCGTCTCGAGGGCGGCTCGGGATGCTCGAGTCTGATCCGAGACTTGTTTGCGCTGCGGCAGCATCCGTCAAAATCTGGCGCGTACGCTCGATCGTCCAGGTTACCTCCGCGGTTGAAAAGTCCCACACTCCACTGTGAACCTTTTTGAGCACTCCTGCCTCGACCTTAGACACGGCCGTCTGCAGAGACCACGCGTTCGCCGTCATCTTCCGGGACGCATACGCTGCCAATTGCTCCGCGAGGTCATCGCACACGATATATCTCTCATACACCTCATCATCGGTCGGTCCCGCTTGGTACGTGTCGCCGACCTTTCGCAGCAGAAGCTTGGGCTGCACCCCGGAAATCGCGCCCTGCGAGAAAATCCTCGGGAAGTCGACGGGAAGAGGCTTTGGGCTCATGTGGACACCTCGGCGCAAATGATGCGTCCACGTTATCAATGTCGAACGGTACGCGCAAGAGGTAACGACCGTACACGCAGAAGGCGTCTTCCGTTCGATGGGACGCATTATGCTTTTCTGCGGTAGCGGGCTAGGGCGCCGTTTCCAGCATCAGGTGCATCGCCGGTCAGGTGGTCCGCGTGGAAATCGCTCAAAGCGTTCCAAGAAATGAAGTGCCGTGTCGGCGATACCTACGCCCCGACCTTGAGGAATCCAGCCTTCAAGTTTGCGGATCTGCCGTTGCGATTGGGCTTCGATCCAGTGCGAATCGTTGAACATGAGGATATTGGGTTGCGCAACGGCGCCGCAAGACGGGCACGTTGGGACCGGCGAATTGAGGCGAAAGCTGTGATCATCGATGACGGGCGATACGTCGTCCGCGGCCCAGGTCTGTTGCGAACACTCGTCGATACATTGCAGCCAGTGGATGGACCCGTGGCATTCCGTGATCCGCTCATCCGCGAAACCGGTTTTTTGAAATTGCCCGTCAACGTTGCTCGTGAAAACGAACGCGCCTTGGCTCTTCGTCGCAGCCCATTTACGCAGGACGTTGAAGCCACGGTGTGGGTCAGTTTGGCGATACAAATTGAGTCGATGCCATAGACGGCCCACGCCAAGGTGGGTACGGGGCGAAACGTTTCGGGAGATGCAATTTCTTCGAAGCGAAAGCCCGATGCTCGCAGCGCCGGATACGCGCGCCAGAAGCCTTCGGCGCCGCAGAAATCGGGCAAGCCTGAGTCAACACCCATGCCAGCACCCGCGATGATAGGCAAGCCGTCGGCGTCCTCCAGCCATTGAGCGGCGCGCGCAATTTCATCGCTGGTTTCAATCGTGTCCTCGCAATCATCCCAGTTTAGCGTTCGGCGTCATCGGCCATACAACTGCTTAAGGCCAGCGGCTACTCCCTGGCTGCCCGTGCACGCCCGCCGTTCAAAGCGTGTAATCAGCGCCAGCAGCCGAGTGAAATGGTGCTCAGCCAGCGGCCGAGGCGGAGGATTCCTTGGGCAGGGCAGCCTCGGCCGTCCCAATGGCGTTGAGCTCGAATCGGAGCCGATACTCGAAAAGCGAGACGTTCGGCACGACTGCGATCGCTTCGCGCAAGCTCTCATTGATGGAGCGCGCGACAATGACACCGCTCACCGCCTTGCCGTGCGCGAGGTTGAGCGACACCCAACCCATGTAGCTCGCGATTTGGCCAATGGCTTTGTCCGGCGCCTCGCCGCGCTTTAACTCGAAGACCACGAAATTGCCGTCGTCGTCGACGGCGAGAATGTCGATCCGGCGGCCACTGCTCGTGAGATACTCGCGGCCGGACGCCACGCCGTCGGAATAGAGGTGTAGGCGTTTGCCGTTTACCGGGATCGATTCGAGGTTGTCGGCGATGAACTCTTGCAACTGCCGTTCTAGGTAAAAGACGGTGTCCGCGAGGGACTCCGCGTCGTCACTGGCTTCGGCCGGAACTTGGGTGTCGTCGGTCATATCGCCCAGGAGTTCTTCGGCCTGACCGGCTGCGCCCGGGCGCTGGATGCGCACCTCCGCCGCTGTTTCGATCACACTCCATCCCATTTTCTCGAAGCCCCGGCGCAGTCGCTGCGAATTATCGCCGCCGTTGGTCGCCGCAGACATCCCGGGCGGCGTTTGCTCGGGGTGCAGCCGGCACCATTTCTTCATTTCGTGCACTTGCACGCCCCCGTCGGGCGTCGCCTCCACAATCAAATAGCGCTTCGGGCTTTGTCGTTCCATGCGCGGTCTCTCTTCTCGGCGAATTTTTCGGGTCGCTCATTTTAGCTGCCTGCGCCCGACGGGGATGCGACCTCGAGCGTGTGCCTACAGATCGCTTGGATGATGTATAGCCGCATGGGCTGTCCCGCGTTGGCAGTCCGTCTAGCGCTGCGCCATCCCAAAAGCGGCTCTCACAATGCGGAACACACCTGAGCTTCTCGCATCATAGCTTTTCGAGTCTTGAGAGCCTGTTTTGCATCGCGAAGTTAGGCGTGTATGTCGTTGAAAAATGTAGCGCAAGCAGATTCGTCAGGGCATCGCCTGCGTCAAGCACCAGAACATGTCCGGCTCAGACATCGGCGATGACCACAAGAATATTTCAGCGGTGACGCTGCGCTGAAAGCGACCGGTAAAGACAACACGATGAACCGGTTCTAATACCGGTCGTGCCTCAAGCGGAACGCCAACTCACTAGGTTGGCGTTTTTTTGACAAACGGCTCACGCGATCCTCTGGCGCTGCGACACCCGCGCGCCAGCATCGCCGCCAGCCTTTTGTTTTACGGCGCGAACTCCGCTGCCTTCATCGCAGACGAGAAAGCATGTCAATGGCCTGATTAAGCAGCGATAAGCACGCGTCTACATCGATCTCATCCGTCCGGGGCCGCCCCGCCATTATCTGGCAAGCTGCGTGAACCGCATCAGAGTGCCGGGCAAGGGCAAGAAGATGTTCGCCCTTGGGTCCGCGAGTTGCATTCAGCCAATTCTGGACGGTTCGTTCACTCGCCCCGGTCCACCGGGCCGCGACTTTAATGGCGTTTCGGGAGTTCTTCAGCTCGGCCTTCAAGGCCATGGCGATGGCGATTGGATACTCCGCGCCGACCGACGGTAGACTGTCTCGCAAATTGTTGCGGTTTCTCGGCAACATTTTTCTGTCCTCCAAACGTATAGTTTGCGAATCGAGATGCCAACGGATATTCGGCGCGTTATGCATGTGACCGCCGGAGTCGGAGGGGACGCGGCGTGGGTTGGTCAGCGCGCAATCGAAAGACAAACGACGAGGCTACCGGGCGATCACGCGCCGCCGCTTATGTACGCATGTCGACCGAGCACCAACAATACTCGACCGAGAATCAGACGGATGTCATTCAAGCTTTCGCGGAACTGCGGAACCTGGACATCGTCCGCATATACACTGACGAGGGCAAGAGCGGACTTCGACTTGATGGGCGGGGTGGATTGCAGTCCCTGCTCAGAGACGTAGAGTCGAACCAGGCGGACTACGCGTTCGTATTGGTTTACGACGTCAGCCGTTGGGGACGATTCCAAGACCCCGACGAAAGCGCAAGCTACGAAATCCGTTGCAAGCAGGCAGGTGTTCGCGTTCTCTACTGCGCTGAGCAGTTTGAAAACGACGGTTCTCCTGTGTCAAGCATCATTAAGAGCCTAAAGCGGTCGATGGCGGGGGAGTACAGTCGCGAGCTGAGCGTGAAGGTTCATGCAGGTCAGACGCGTTTGATAAGGTTGGGCTGCCGGCAAGGGGGGCCTGCGGGCTTCGGCTTGCGAAGAGTGCTCATCGACCAGTCTGGCGTCGCAAAAGACGAACTTTCGGCAGGCGAGCACAAATCCATTCACACAGATAGGGTCGTCCTTCGCCCCGGTCCCACGGACGAGGTAGCAACCGTCCGCGGGATATACCGTGCTTTCGTGGAGGAGGGACGGGTCGAGAGTGAGATCGCAAAAGCCTTGAATGCAGCCGGCTCGAGAACTGACCGCGGAAGATTGTGGACACGTGGGGTGGTTCACCAAATTCTCATCAACGAAAAATACATCGGGCACAACGTTTGGAATCGCGTTTCCTTCAAACTCAAGCAAGAACGGGTTCGTAATCCGCCCGCTGCTTGGGTGCGCAAAGACGACGCTTTCGAACCGATTGTTGACAAGCTGATGTTCGAGGCAGCCAGACAGATTATCCTCGCACGCTCCTATCGTATGAGTGACGCCGATATGCTTGCCGCTCTACGCCGTGCACTGGCAACGCACGGGTACTTATCGGGCATCGTTATTGACGAAACGGCCGATTGCCCGTCTAGCAGCGCTTTTCGAGGCCGGTTCGGAAGCCTGCTCCGGACGTACGCACTTATAGGGTATCGGCCTGACCGCGATTACCACTACATCGAGATAAACACGCGGCTGCGCGCCATGCACCCGACGATCGTCCAACAAGCCTTGGAGGCAATGACGGCCGCTGGCGCCTACGTCGAAGCTGATAGTCAAGCAGGGCTGCTTCGGGTGAACGATGAATTCATGGCGTCTCTTGTTCTCTGCCGATGTCGCGCGACGGATGCTGGCGGACTTCGATGGATAGTGCGTTTCGATAACGCTTTGAATCCCGACCTCACGATAGCGGTACGGATGGAACCCGACGCCCAAGCAATCCGAGACTACTATCTGTTTCCGACCCTTGGGACGACCGATCCCTCGCTGCGACTTGCGGAGTACAACGGGCGCGGCCTAGATGTTTTTCGGTTCGATGACTTAGCGATGTTGGTGTTTATGAGTCGTAGAGCCCCCTTGCGAGGACCAATGTATGGATGATCATGCCAAACACATGGGCGCAGTTCTTCCTCGTGACGACAGGATTACCCTTGTTTCAGCAGAGCGGCTCCGGGTTTTGAATCCGCGGACGCGTAACAGTCTTTTTTTCTCTCAGCTCGTCGAGAATATAGCGACAATAGGGCTAAAGCGCCCAATCACGGTCGCGTTCGGAGGCAACGACGAGGACGGAGCGTGGTACGAGGTCCTGTGTGGACAGGGTCGACTCGAAGCATTGAGAGCCCTCGGGGAAACGATGATTCCATGCAGTGTCGTCGAGGCCGACCGTGTCGAACGATTTCTCATTAGCTTGACGGAAAATATTGCAAGGCGGAGACACACTACGGAGGAGTTGCTCAGCGGACTCCAGCTTCTCAGAGCACGGGGATACTCGTGTGACCAGATTTCTAAGAAGACGAATCTCGATTCAAGTTACATAAATAATATCCTGCACCTCTTGGAGAAAGGCGAGCAGCGCTTACTGCGAGCGGTCGAGAAGAAGCAAATTCCTATGTGGGTCGCACTGGATATATCGCGATCGTCGAGCGATGAGGTGCAAGCCGCGATGGTTGCCGCGTACGAGTCAGGGACGCTGAAAGGGGATCAGTTGATCAAGGTTCGCAAACTTATCAGCAAGCGCGAGGCGATTGGGAAGGCCTACCATTCAAAGAAACCAATGCCGAAGGATGCACCGACTCCCCAAAAGCTCCTTCGTACCTACCAAACAGAGGTCCGGCGTCAAAAACGGGTCGTTCAAAATGCAACGCTTCAAGAGCAGCGTCTTCTCTTACTTATCTCCACATTCAAGAGGTTGCTTTCGGATGATCATTTCAGGACCTTACTGAGAGCAGAAGGTATCAAAGATATTCCGGAAGTGATTGCGAGCCGGATTCCCCAGGAGTTGCTGCCATGACTGGTATCAAACATGGCTTCGAAGATCAAATAGTCGAGGTGCCACTTGACTCAATCCGTCCGAGTACCGCGATGCTCCAGCGAGTGTTGTCGACGCCCAAATTCAGAACGATTTTGAGCTCAATCCGGGAGCTCGGCGTCATAGAGCCACTAGCGGTATTTCGTTCGGAGCGGGAGGGTGAATATCATCTCTTGGACGGGAGGCTGAGGCTTGAAGCGCTCAAGGCTCTCAAACGAGAGACGGCACCATGCATGATCTCACTCGATGACGAAGCCTATACGTTCAATCGGCACATTAACCGTAGTACCGCCGTGCATGACCATCGAATGATCCGGGCCGCTCTAGCGAAAGGAGCCTCCGAAGAGCGCATCGCGGCCGTGCTTCAAATCGATATCAAACGCGTACGCGAGAAGATTCATCTGCTCGACGGAATTGCTCCTGAGGCGGCGTCTTTGTTGAAGGACCGAATGGTGATTCCACGAGTTTTCACAATCCTAAAAAGAATGAAGCCGATGCGTCAGATCGAAGCGGCTGAGATGATGATCGCCGCCAATCGATTTACGGCGAGCTACGCGGGGATGTTGCTAGCGACGACCCGCCCTGAGGCGCTCGCAGAGTCGGCTCGTCCCAAAGCTATGGATTCCATCTCGCAAGAGGACCTCGCGAGGATGGAGAAAGAGATGGAACGGCTCAATCAAGACAGCCAGGCGGCTGAGGAGAGCGTCGGCGACACGATGCTGTCTTTGGTCGTTGCCAAGGGTTTCACGACTCGTCTGCTACGAAATGAGGCAATTCACGAGCACCTAAAGCGACACCACGCAGATTTGCTCACAACGCTCAACGCCACTATCGATGCGATAGCTGCCGATAGTCGGACGTCAGAGAGAGAATGATTTGTATGCCATCGGCCCGCGCTTGGTGACGAATCCTGCCGACCGTACTGCGGTGGAGTTGGCGTCACTGTGCAATCGTCGTGCGGGTGAAAATCTGCCTGCGGCACAGACAGATTTTCGTTTAGACAGCTTATGCTTTATTTTTGTTCGATCGGCCACTTTATGCTTTTTCGCATGGTCCGCGGGTGGGCCCGCAGCCCAATGAACGGCCAGCTTATGCTTTATTCTGCGGACGCCTTTCGGCTAACGGCACATCCTGACGAGGGCTTTCAGGGACACTCCGGGGACAGTTCAGGGCCGCGGGTGGGTCACGTCACCACTCGGGCCTTCGGACTCTTGCCTTGCCCCGCCCGCGTATGCGCGCTTCTACTCCGCATCCCTTGCGGTTCGCCCACGCCTTGTGGGCAGCACGCCGATAATCCAAAAATAATTGCGGCCGACGGGAGTACGCGCGAGCACCGCGCTTATCACAAGGGAACAGCGGTTTGCCGCGTCTGCCGCCTTCATGACGATGGTCATCTTCACAAGCCAGGCGGGGCCGGACCTGCTTGTGGAAATTCAGGCGATGTGCCGCGCTCCACCTTTGCGGCCACCGCGAACAGCTAATCGATCACGGATTCTTGCAATCCGGATCGGAACGACAATGGGCAGTTGAGTGCGACGAATATGTCATGGCGTGCCGTTTTTTTGGCCCGCCGGAAGGTGGCTTTCATCGCGCGGGACTTGCCGCCATTCGATTGCTTGAAAGCAGTAGATTTCAATTTTATTCATAAACGCGAAGCGTTTGGAAATATTCTGTAATGAACGAGACAGTTTGATCGCGCGCTAAAAATATACTTCTTATGCCATGCGTGAGGACGCGTGGATTGTCATAACGGATAAAAAGATGAAGGGGCTAAGGGATTTGGCGCTGGCGATATTATCAGGAATGCTAATCAGTGGGTGCGGCGGAAGCGATGGAGGCAGCGAAGCTCTGACTTCCGCGAGCAGGAGTTCTGCCGCGCAGTGGACGGCGCAGGAGAAGGCGACGGTGAAGGGATACGCGTTGTCGACTGTTATTTGGGATCATGTTCCTATCGGCGTGTGCTGGGACATGAACAATGCCGATTTCGCGCTATATTCCGCAGAGCGTAGCTGGACTCGCTCCGCGATCGAAGAAACGTGGGAGAAATATTCCGGCGTACAGTTTATGGGCTGGCAGCAGTGCGTCAGTAATCCGAACTACTACGGTATTCGGATTACGGTCGAGGACAGCGGCCCGCACACGCGGGGGTTGGGTGCGATGCTGAACAATGCTCAAGGCGGAATGGCGCTGAATTTCACTTTCAAGAACTGGACCCCGAGTTGTCAGGGGCGCGAGGAATATTGCATTCGTCGGGTCGCCGCGCACGAATTCGGCCATGCGCTGGGCTTCGCGCATGAGCAAAATCGGCCGGATACGCCATCGTCGTGTAACGAGCCTGCACAGGGCACCAATGGCGACACGATGGTCGGCCCGTGGGATCTCGCGTCGGTCATGAATTACTGCAACCCGAAATAGGGCAAGCTCTCCGAACTCACACAGGCGCGCGACGACGCGGCCCTCACCGCCGCGAGCCTCGGCTCGCAATGGTCGGGCTTCGGCAATGCGCTGTTCGCCCACCCGCTCGATGTGGCGTGGCAGACCATCCTGCAACCCGCGGCAGCGAGCTTGAACGAGGCGTGGCGCTTATCGGTCGCCGCCCCCTTCACCAGTACTTTCGATGGCCATTATCCCTTCTCGGACACAACCGCTGACGCGTCTTTCGTCGAGTTGGGCCGCTACATCAAACCCGATTCCGGGCTGATCGCGCGTTTCGTGACGACGCAACTCGCGGGCATGCTCCAGCCTCAAGGCAACGCCTGGGCGCCGAACGAACTCGCGCCACAAGCGTTGCAATTCGATCCTGCGTTTCTCGCGGCGCTGCGCCAGTTGTCGACGCTCGGCGCGCAGATGTATGCGCAGGGCGATGCCAGCTACCGATTCCAGATCATGCCGCATCCGACGCCCGAGGTGACGCGCAGCATTCTGAGCATCGACGGCACGAAGATCGAGTACTTCAATCAACTGGAGGCGTACACATCGATCGTATGGCCTGGCAACGGCCAGAACGGCCGTGTCCAACTGACGTGGGAATCGCTCGATGCGGGCATGCGCATGGCGTTCGCCGCGAATGGCGATTGGGCGCTATTGCGTTTGCTCGGCACGGCTCAGGTCAAACCGCTCGACAGCACGACCTATGCGCTGACCTTCAATCAGGGCAACGGCGTTCCTCTGCACTACGACCTCAAGACGCAGGTCGGCGCGGGACCGCTCGATTTGCTGAAGCTGCGCGGCTTCAAGTTGCCGCAGCGCATCTTCATGGTTGGCAAGGGCGGCGCGCTTGCTGGAGTCGCGTCCCTGCCGCCGTTGCCACCGGAGATGCAACCATGACCGCCCCATGGAAGCACGTCGCGCTGGAACACGAGAACCCGTTCCTCAAATATTTCGACTCCGAAATGCGCTATCTGCGTGCGGCGTCGGCCGAGTTTGCCAAAGCCCAGCCGGACGCTGCGCGCCGCATGGGAATGCGGTACGGCGAGCAGGGCGACAGCGTGCGCGCGACCTTTGAAGGCTTTGCGCTGCTCATGGCGCGCCTGCGCATGAAGCTCGATGATGGCAACCCGGAGTTCACCGAGGCGCTCATCGACAACTTGTACGAGCATGCTGCGCGGGCGATCCCGTCGCTGTCGATCATCGAATGCACGCCGCTCGGACGCGGGGCCGCGAGCGCAGCGCAAATTCCGGCAGGTGCCGTGGTGCGCTCGGCGCCTGTCGGTCCCGATCGGGTGCAGTGTCTTTATCGGACGACGCAGGCAGTGCAACTGCTGCCGCTCTCGGTCGAGGATGCCGACGTTGCGGTGCGCGATGGCGGACGTACCGCCATTCGCCTCACGTTCCGGCTGTGGCTGGGCGAGCAGCGCGAGGCGACGGATCTGTCGCGCATTCGTCTGTATCTGCACGGCGCGCGGCCCGCTGCAGCCGCGCTTTATGCGGCGCTGACGCGCCAGGTCGCCTCGATCGGTCTGCGCCTGCCTTCGGTGCGCAACGGCGAGTTGCAGCCGCTCGATGGCGTGCGCTTCGAAGCGGCGGGCTTCGGTCCGTCCACGCGGCTTTGGCCGGTCACGGAGCCGGAACGCGACCGCATGCTCGACCGCGAACAGACGCTGCTGGAATATTTCGTGTTCCCTCAAAAATTCCACTTCGTCGATCTGTGCGGCTTCGACGCCTCGGTGCTGCCGGCGGGCGAGTCGCACATGACCTTCGAGATCGAACTGGACGGGCGTGTGCCGGGTGATTATTCGGTAAGCCGCGAGAGCTTCCGTCTTTTCTGCACGCCTGTGATCAACCTGTTCGAAGTGGATGCGCTGCCGCTGCGTCCCACAGACTGGCATGATCGCGAACATCGCGTTCTCGTGCAGCCGGGCGTGGACGATCACATCGAGCCGTATGACGTGCTTGCGGTGACTGCAGCCGACCCGGAAGACAGCGCGCGCCATGCCTATCAGGCGTTCACGAGTTTCCGGCATCGCGGCTGGACGCTGCGCTATGAGAAGCCGGAACGGTATTTCCATAGCTCGAAGCGCTTCGGCGTGACGGGGCGCGAGCTCTGGCTGACGCTCGCGGGCCAGCTATGGGAAGGCTTTCGACGCGAGGCGCGGCACGATAAGAATCGTCCGCCACCGGACCGGCACCTGACCGTGCGCGCGCTCGCGAACAACGGCCGCCTGCCGCGCATGGCGCTCGCCGAGGCGACGATCACCCAGACAGTGTCGGGCTTCACCGGGATCGCGTCGGTGCGCAATCTGACCGCGCCGACCCTGCCGCTGTATCCGCCACGCCATCACCCTGAATACGACTGGCGCGTGCTGGGGCATTTTGCGGCGGGCGCCGCGAACGAATTGAACATGATCGGGATGGCTGGCGCGTCGGCGTTTCGCGCTGCCCTGGAACTCTACGATTGGTTACCCGGCGATGGCATCGAGCGACGCATTGATGCCATCGACGATGTCCGCTTGACCGAGCATCAGACGGTAGGGAAAGGGCATATGCGGTTCGAGATTCGTGTTCATGTGGGGCTCGACACGACCGCCTTCGACGGGCATGGCGACGCGATGCTCTTCGGCGATGTGCTTGGCCGGTTCGTGGGGCGCTATGCGAGCTTCCACCACGCGGTGCGGCTGGTGCTGAGCATCGACGGGAGCCAGACCGTTTATCCGCTCATGGAATTCGAGGACGCGCCTTTTTGACGGCGGAATGGAGCTTGCGAAAAAGTGCCTGGCGCGAATAAACAAAGGTGGCTTGTCCCGCTAAGCACAAACGCACTCAACGCACGACATCACCGATCCTCAACTCGATAACACCTGCCCCGTTCGAAGACACAACTCCGCTCGACCCCGTCATGTCGCCCGGCGCCGGCCGCGCCTGTCCCGATGCCGACACGCGCGCATCGACGCTGACGCGCGAGAAATCCGAGAGACGGCGGCCCGGCGTCATCGACATCGAATCGTCGAGACGCACGGTAGCGGGCAACTGACCCGCCTTCAGGCGCTGTACCGCGAGCGGCATGCGCGAGCCATCGTCGGCGAGCGCGTAGACGAACACCGTGTCGGTCGGACGAACGCGCTTCTCGAACCCCGGGCTCAAACTCACGCGCACTTGCACGGCCGCCCCTTTCACCGTGGCGAGCGCGCGCGTTTCGTCGATATTCCTTTGCGCCTGCTGCGCAATCTCCGGCGCCACGTCCGGCACGTTCTTCAATCGCTGCCAGAACTGAATCGCGTTCGCGTAATCGCGCCGGTCGAACGCGGCCGACGCGGCCAGCGCCAGCGCTTTCGGCTGATTCGCGTCCATGGCGAGGGCGGACTCGACGACCTTCAACGCCGCGTCGTTCAGATTGCCGTCGTTTGCGCTCGCCAAGGCGTCGGCGTAATCCGCGCGCAGTTCCGCGTCGCGCGGGTTCAGCGCGACCGCGCGAAGGTACGCCGCGGTCGCGTCGTCCGGGCGGTCGAGCACCATGTAGGAACGCGCGAGCATCGACCAGCCCTGCGCGTCGTTCGGATCGCGCTGCAGACGCGCGGCCAACAGACTGACCGCCGCTTCCATCGACGCAGGCGTGTCCGCATGTCCCTGCGTCGTTGCGCGGGGCGCAGTCTCTATCGCGAGCGCCGTCGGATCGCCGATGCGCATGTACAGCGTGAGCGCCGACGCCGGCACGAGCGCGATCAGCAAGCCTGCGAGCGCCGCGTGCGCCGTGCCGCGTCCGGCTGTGTGCGCGTAAAGCAGTGGCAGCACGACGCACGCGAGCGCGCCCGTCATCATCGCGGCAACGATCAGCCAGAACGCCATCATGGAGACGGGCTCCTCTGGCGCCGGGCGTTTCGCGCGCGCCGGATATGCCGTGCCATCGCGACCGCGCCGGCCGCGAGCACCGCGAACGGTCCGAACCACAGCGCCCATGTGACGGGCTTCACAGGCGGCCGGTACAGGATGAAGTCGCCATAGCGGCGCACCATGTAGGACCGGATCTCGTCATCGCTCGCGCCGTGTTCCACCTGTTCGCGAATACGCGCGCGAAGATCGGCGGCGAGACTCGCGTTCGAATCGGCAAGGCTCTGGTTCTGGCACACGACGCAGCGAAAATGCTCGGCGAGTCGGCGCGCGCGCTCGTCGTCGGGCGATTCCTGCGCGTGAGCGCACGACACGAGCATGAGGAGAATCGACGCGATGCGTCTAATCACGGCCGTTCTCCTGCCGCAGGACGCCGACGAGCGGCAGAATCACGCGCTCCAGCGACGCGCGGGTAATCGGTCCGGCCTGCCGGTATCGCACGACGCCCGCCCGATCGATCACGAACGTTTCGGGCACGCCATACACGCCATAGTCGATGCCCGTGCGCCCGTCGCGATCCACCAGCGAAGCCACATACGGATTGCCGGCCGTGTCGAGCCACTGCAGCGCGGGCTCGCGCTCGTCCTTGTAGTTCAGGCCGTACACCGGCACGGCCCCGCTGGCCGCGACGTTCATCAGGACCGGATGCTCGTCGCGGCACGCCTCGCACCACGACGCCCACACGTTCAGTATCCACACCTGACCGCGCAGCGCGTCCGACGACACCCGCTCGCCGGACGCATCGAGGCGCGGCAGATCGAACGCGGGCGCGGGCTTGCCGATCAGGGCCGAAGGCAGGCGGCGCGGATCGTGTCTCAGGCCGGCCGCCAGCACCGCGGTCAACAGCGCCAGCACCGCGAGCGGGATCAGGAAGCGCTTCATCGTCCGGTTTCGCCGAGGGGCGGCGGTGTTTCAGCAGCCGGCGCCGGCGCGCGCCGGGACTGCGGCGCACGCTGTCTCATGTAACGCCGGTCCGCCGCGGCGAGCAGGCCGCCGAGCGCCATCAGAATGCAGCCGCCCCAGATCCAGCGCACGAACGGCTTGATCTGGATGCGCACGGTCCACGCGTTGCCGCCGGCCGGCTGATCGAGCGCGACGTAGAGGTCGCGCAGCACCCCATGATCGATGGCCGCTTCGGTCGTCTGCGTGTTCGAGACGAGGAACTCGCGCTTCTCCGGATCGAGCGTGGCGATAGCGCGGCCGTCGCGCGTCACGCTGATCGTCGCGCGCATCGCACGATAGTTCGGGCCGTTGTTTTCGCGTACATCGTCGAGACGGAAGCGATAGCCGCCGACATCGATATGTTCGCCGGGCGCGAGCCGCGCATCGTGTTCGACGGGAAAGCCCTTCACCATTGTCACGCCGACGACGAACACGCCGACGCCCGCATGCGCGAGCCACATGCCGACTGTCGCGAGCCGCACCCGCTGTCTCGCGCTGACGATGCGCTGGTACACGCTCGTCGCGATCGTGGCGAACGTCCACGCCGCGAGGAGAAAGCCCAGGCTCACGAGCGGGCGCGACACGCCGGGCACGAACGCCGACGCGACGCTCACGAGCGCCGCCCAGCGCAGGCGTACGGCGATCTCTGGCAGGCGGGCGGCCTTCCAGCGTGCGAGCGGCGCGACGCCCATCAGAAAGACGGCCGGCGCCATCAGCGGGACGAATACGCTGTCGAAATACGGCGCGCCGACGGAAATCTTGTCGAGGCCGAGTGCGTCGAGGATCATCGGATAGAGCGTGCCGAGCATCACCGAAGCGGCGGCGACCAGCATCAGCAGATTGTTCGACAGCAACAGCGCTTCGCGGGACACCGGCTCGAAGCCCACCGCCGACGATGCCGCGCGCGGCGCCCGCCAGGCGAAGAGCGCGAGGCCGCAGCCCGAAAAGAGGGCGAGCAGCGCGAGGATGAAGACGCCGCGCGCCGGATCGGACGCGAATCCGTGCACCGACGTCACGACGCCGGAGCGCACGAGGAAAGTGCCGAGCAGCGAAAGCGAGAACGCGCAGATCGCGAGCAGCGCGCTCCACGCGCGAAATGCGCCGCGCTTCGCGGTGGCGGCGAGTGAATGAACCAGCGCGGTGCCGACGAGCCACGGCATGAACGACGCGTTCTCGACCGGGTCCCAGAACCACCATCCGCCCCAGCCGAGCTCGTAATACGCCCAGCCGCTGCCAAGCATGATGCCGAGCGTCAGGAACATCCATGCGGCGAGGGTCCAGGCACGCGATGCGCGCGCCCACGCGGCATCGAGCTTGCCGTCGAGCAGGGCCGCGATTGCAAACGCAAACGCGACCGAGAATCCGACGTAGCCCATGTACAGCAAGGGCGGATGGATCACCATGCCCGGGTCTTGCAGGAGCGGATTCAGATCGCGGCCGTTCATCGCGGGCGGCATGATGCGCGTGAACGGATTCGACGTCAGCAGCATGAACAGCAGAAAGCCCGCATCGAGCCAGCTCATCACGCCGAGCACGCGCGCGGCGAACGGCTGGGCAAGCCGGCGGCCGAACGCGGCGACGGCCGTCATCCAGAGCGTCAACAGAAGCGTCCAGAGCAGCAGCGAGCCTTCGTGGCCGCCCCAGACGGCGGTGAATCGATAGATCGCCGGAAGCGCCGAATTGGAATTCTCGACGACGTAGATCACCGAGAAATCATCGCCGAGAAAGGACGCCGCGAGACAGCCGAACGCGATCGCGATGAAGCCGAATTGCCCGCACGCGGCGGGCGCGGCGACGCGCATCCATTGCGGGATCCCGAAGCGCGCGCCGAGCATCGGCACGATGCCCGCGATGAGCGCGAGCAGCATCGCCAGAATCAGCGCGAAGTGGCCGAGCTCGGGAATCATCGGCGCGTGGCCGGGTTCGCGTCCGCCGCAGCGCGCACTTCGCGCAGCGCGCGTTCGACTTGCGGCGGCATGTACTTCTCGTCGTGCTTCGCGAGGACTTCGTCGGCGTGAAAGCGGCCATCGGCGCCGAGCGTGCCTTGTGCAACGACGCCGCTGCCTTCGCGCAAGAGATCGGGCAGCGCGCCCGCGTACGTGACCGTCACCGATGCGCGTTCGTCCGTGACGACGAAGCGGACGGCGCGGCCACCGTCATCGCGCACGAGCGAGCCGCGCTCGACGAGCCCGCCGAGCCGGAAGCGCTGCGTGCGCGACGCGTCGTGCGAGGCGATCTGGCTCGGGCTCACGAAGAACATGACGTTGGCGCGAAACGCATTGAGCACGAGCGCGCACGCGAGCCCGGCGCTCGCAACGCCGAACGCGATGAACGCGAACCGGCGATGCCGCGCCCTCATCGGCGCGACTCCGGTTCGCGCAGCGCGCGGAGCACGAGCCACGCTTGCGCGCCCATCAGCGAAAAGGTGATCGCGAACGCGGCCGAGAGGATCGGGTTCGCGGCGAGCATCGCGATGACGGACTCGACCATGTTCATGCTGCATGCTCCCGGATTCGCGCGGGAGCTTCGTCGCCCGCCGGCATGCGATCTGCCGCGCGCATGATGACGCGCACGCGCGCGAGCGATACCGCGATCGCATACGACCAGAATCCGGCGCTCATCACGACGATGCCCCATGCCATCGATGCGGTCATCGACACGCCGCTGCCGAAGCCGAGCGATGGCCCCTGGTGCAGCGTGTACCACCACTGCACGGAAAAATAGATGATCGGAATGTTGACGACGCCGATCAGCGCGAGCACCGAGCACGCGCGGTCCGCGCGGCGCGTGCCGTCGATCGCGGCATGCAGCGCAAGAAAGCCGACGTACAGGAAGAAGAGGATCAGTTCTGACGTGAGCCGCGCGTCCCAGACCCACCACGTGCCCCAGGTCGGCTTGCCCCACAGCGCGCCGGTAATCAGCGCGATCGCGGTGAAGAGGGCGCCGGTCGGGGCGAGCGCGCGCGCCATCATCGCTGAGAGGCGCGCGTTCATCGCGAGATGCAGCGCGCTGTATGCGGCCATCACGAGATAGATGAACATCGACATCCACGCGGCGGGAACATGCACGAACATGATGCGGTAGATGTCGCGCTGCAGCGCATCGGCGGGCGCGATAACGAGGCCGATCACGAGCCCCGCCGCGATCAACGCGATGCACGCGATGCCGAACCACGGCGTCGCGCGTGCGGCGAAGCGTTCGAAGTTGCGCGGGGACGCATAGCGAAAGCAGTTCATGGGCGCTATTCCATCGAGATGCGCAGGGCCGCGGCGCTCGCCCACGGACATAGCCAGAGCGCAAGACAGAGGGCCGCCGCGAGCAGCGAGACGTTCGCGTTCGACCACGCGCTGCTCGCGGCCGGATCGGCCACGCCGACGCCGAACACGAGCACCGGCACGTAAAGCGGCAGGATCAGAAGTGCGAGCACGACGCTGCCGCCGCGCACGCCGAGCGTGAGCGCCGCGCCCATCGAGCCGATCAGCGAGAGCAGCGGCGTGCCGATCAGAAGCGAAACCATCAGCATGAGAATCGTGCGTGCGTCCAGCCCGTATTCGAGCGCGACGACCGGCGCGAGCACGACGAGCGCGAGACCCGTCGTGAGCCAGTGCGCGGCGATTTTGCCGAGCACGATGCCCGCGAGCGGCTGCGGCGAAAGCAGCATCTGCTCGAGTGCACCGCTCGCGAAATCGTTGCTGAAGAGCTGGCCCGCCGACAGCAAGGCCGCGAACAATGCCGTGACCCACAGCACGCCCGGCGCAATCGCCTGCAATAGCTTCGGATCGGAACCGATGCCGAGCGGAAACAGGCTCGACGCCAGGATGAAGAACAGCAGCACGGAAAGCGTCACGGTGCGGGAGCGCCAGTTCAGGCGCAGTTCGCGGCGAATGACCTGAAGCGTCAGCCCGATCATGCCGCGCCTCGCTCCAGATGCAGGTGCCGCGTGCGCGCGGCATCGACGGGCAACGGGCGATGCGTCGTCGCGACGAGCGTGCCGCCTTCATGCAGATGCGCGTCGACGCATTCGGCAAACCAGCGCGCGCCGCTTTCGTCGATGGCGTCGGTGGGTTCGTCGAGCAGCCAGAGCCGCCTGGCCGAAAGCACGAGGCGCGCGAGCGCGACGCGCCGTCTTTGCCCCTGCGACAGACGGTTGAGGCGCGTGTGCAGGAGCGGCCGCACGCCCGCGCGCTCGAGCACATCGCACTCGCTCCGGTATGCCATGCTCGCGCCGAGCAGCGCGGCGAAACGAAGATTCTCGTCGACGGTCAGTTCTCCGTTGAAACCGTCGGCATGGCCGAGCCAGGCAAGGTCATGGCGAAAGCGCGCAGGATGCTCGCGCACGTCCACGCCGCGCCACGACACGCTTCCCGCCGCGGGCGGCAGCAAGCCCGCGAGGGTGGCGATCAGCGAGCTCTTGCCGCTGCCGTTCGCGCCGTGGATGAGCAGCGCCGCGCCGGCATCGACGTGAAAATCCGCGCCGGCCACGATGGTGCGGCCGCCGCGCATCACGTCGAGTTGCCGGGCGCTGAGCATCGATGTTTCCTCTCTCGTTGTGACCAGACCCTTGAGCCGCGCTCACTGCTTCTTTCGGTTCTCGATCTCCTGCGCCTTCGTCATGTTCGGCAATTCATGCGCGATGCCCTTGTGGCAATCGATGCACGTCTTCTCGCCCGTCTCGAGGAAACGCTGATGCGCCTCCTGCGCGCGCGGGCTCTGGCGCGTGAAGTCCATGTACTGGAACGAGTGGCAGTTGCGGCATTCGAGCGAATCGTTGGCCTTGAAGCGCGCCCATTCGTGCTCGGCGAGTTCGAGCCGCTTGTCGAGGAATTTCTCGCGCGTGTTCACGGTGCCGAATACCTTGGCCCACACTTCCTTCGACGCCTGCATTTTGCGCGCGATCTTGTCCGTCCAGTTGTGCGGCACGTGGCAGTCGGAGCACTTGGCATGCACGCCCGAGCGGTTGCTGAAGTGGATCGTGTTCTTGAGTTCGGCAAAGGTGTTGTCGCGCATTTCGTGACAGCCGGTGCAGAACACTTCGGTGTTGGTCAGTTCCATCGCCGTATTGAAGGCGCCCCAGAAGATCACGCCCGCGACGAAGCCGCCCAATGTCAGAAAGCCGAGGCTGTAGTACAGGCTCGGCCGTCGAATGGTGACCCAGTAGCGCTTGATCAGTGCCCACATGTCGATCGCTCATCGTTTCTGGTTCTTGGATGCCGGCTGCCGCCTGATGTCTTCGATCGCGACGAACGTATTCCCGACGAGCGGCTTCGCGTCCGCCTGCGGAACGTGGCACTGCGTGCAGAAATAGCGGCGCGGCGACAGATGCCCGGACACCACGCCCTCGCGGTCCATGTAATGCGAAACCGCGACGGGCACGGCGCCGCTCTCTTCGACACGGCTGCGCGCATGACACGCGAGACAGCGGTTCGCGTTCTTGTCGAGCTGATAGTTGTCGATCTTGTGCGGGATCGTCGGCGGCTGCTGCGCGTAGTTGAGGCCGCGTATCACGTCCTTGTTTTCGGTGGGCGCCATGAGCGGGGCCCGGGTCTCTTCGCCGATCGGCGTCAGGCCGCGCAGCGAGTCGTGGAACGGCAGATTCGGGACCGTGGGCTGCGCGATCGCGATGACGGCAAGAGCGAGCAGCGATGCGATGACGAGAGCGATCAGCGTGCGCATGTCGTGCTCCTAGACCCGCACGATCCTGACCGCGCACTTCTTGTAGTCGGTCTGGAAGGAGATCGGATCGGTCGCGTCGAGCGTCACCTTGTTGATGAGCTGGCTCGCATCGAACCACGGCACGAACACGAGCCCGCGCGGCGGCTTGTCGCGGCCGCGCGTCTCCACGCGCGTGCGCATCTCGCCGCGCCGGGATATCACGCGCACTTCCACGCCGCGCCGGATGCCGAGTGCCTTCGCGTCATCGGGATGCATGAAGCACACGGCGTTCGGAAACGCGCGATAGAGCTCGGGCACGCGGCGCGTCATCGAACCGGAATGCCAGTGTTCGAGCACACGGCCGGTCGCGAGCCAGAACGGATATTCCTTGTCCGGCGATTCGGCGGGCGGCTCGTAGGGCAGCGCGTAGATCACCGCGCGGCCGTCCGGATTGCCGTAGAACTGCCAGTCGGCGCCGGCCTTCACATAGGGATCGGATCCTTCCTTGTAGCGCCAGCGCGTTTCCTTGCCGTCGACGACCGGCCAGCGGATGCCGCGCGCCTGGTGATACATGTCGAACGGCGCGAGATCATGACCATGTCCGCGCCCGAAACTCGCGTACTCCTCGAAGAGCCCCTTCTGGATGTAGAAGCCGAACGCCGCGGCTTCGTTGTTGCGATACTTCGCGTCCACTTGCGATGCGGGAAACTTGTCGACCTGGCCGTTTCGATAAAGGATGTCGTAGAGCGTCTTGCCCTTGTACTCCGGCTTCTTCGCGATCAGTTCGGCGGGCCAGACTTCCTCGACCTTGAAGCGCTTGGAGAATTCGACGAGTTGCCAGAGATCCGAATGCGCGCCCCCGGGCGCCTGCACCAGCTGATGCCAGAACTGCGTGCGCCGCTCCGCGTTGCCATATGCGCCTTCTTTCTCGACCCACATCGCCGACGGCAGGATCAGATCGGCGGCGACGGCCGTGACCGTCGGATAAACCTCCGACACGACGACAAAATTCGAATCCTTGCGATACCCCGGCAGCGCCTCGTTGTTGATGTTCGCGGCGGCCTGCATGTTGTTGTTGACCATCACCCAATAGGCGTTGATCTTGCCGTCGTGCAGCATGCGGTTCTGCTGGACGGCGTGAAAGCCCGGCTTGTCGGGAATGGTTCCGCTCGGCAGCTTCCAGATGTGCTCGGCTTCCTCGCGATGCTTCGGGTTGGTCACGACCATGTCGGCGGGCAGCCGATGCGAGAACGTGCCGACTTCACGCGCCGTGCCGCACGCCGAAGGCTGTCCCGTGAGCGAGAACGGGCTGTTGCCCGGCGTCGAAATCTTGCCCGTCAGCAGGTGCAGGTTGTAGACCATGTTGTTGGCCCATGTGCCGCGCGTGTGCTGGTTGAAGCCCATCGTCCAGAAAGACACGACTTTGGTCTTCGGATCGGCGTATAGCTGCGCCAACTGGTCGAGCTTGTTCTTCGGCACGCCCGAGAGCTTCGTCACATAGGCTGCGTCATAGCGCGAGACGAACCGCGCGAATTCTTCGAAGCCGATGGGCTGCGAGCCGTTCGGGTCGCCGGCGTTCTTCGCCGCCTTTTGCAGCGGATCGTCCGGCCGCAAGCCATAGCCGATATCCGTATTGCCCTTCCTGAAATTCGTGTGCTTGTCGACGAACGCCCGGTTCACCTTGCCATTCCTGATGATGTAGTTCGCGATGTAATTCATGATCGCGAGATCGGATTGCGGCGTGAAGACGATGGTCTCGTCGGCGAGATCGAACGAACGATGCTCGAATGTCGAGAGGGCGACGACGCGCACGTTCTGGTTCGACAGCCGCCGCGCCGTCACGCGCGTCCATAGCACCGGATGCATCTCGGCCATGTTGGAGCCCCAGAGCACGAAGGCATCGGTTGCCTCGATATCGTCGTAGCAGCCCATCGGCTCGTCCATGCCGAAGGTGCGCATGAAGCCCGTCACGGCCGAGGCCATGCAGTGCCGCGCGTTGGGGTCGATGTTGTTGCTTCGAAAGCCCGCTTTCATGAGCTTGACGGCCGCATAGCCTTCCCACACGGTCCATTGCCCCGAGCCGAACATGCCGATGGCAGTCGGCCCTTTTTCCTTCAGCACGCGCTTGAACTGCTCGGCCATCACATTGAACGCGACGTCCCAGGAGACGGGCAGGAACTCGCCGTTCTTGTCGAACTTGCCGTCCTTCATGCGCATGAGCGGTGTCGTCAGGCGATCCTGGCCGTACATGATCTTCGAGAGGAAGTAGCCCTTCACGCAGTTGAGCCCGCGATTGACCTCGGCTTGCGGGTCCGCCTGTGTCGCGACCACCTGATTGCCCTTCACGCCGACGAGCACGCCGCATCCCGTGCCGCAGAACCGGCACGGCGCCTTGGACCACGCGATGTCGTCGCTCTCGGCGACGGCCTCCATGCCGGGCAGCGTGATGCCCGCGGACGCGGCGGCCGTGGCGGCGGCCGTCTGCTTAATGAACGCGCGACGAGTCAGTTTCATCGGCGATATCCTCGTTCAGCGAATCGGCGTGTTCGTGATGCTGGTAGACGAGCGCGATGCTTACCACATCGGGTATCGATTGCGCCGCGTGCAACTGGTCGGCGACACAGGACGAACGGTCCGCTTCGAGCGTGAGCACGATCCTGCCGTCGGTGCTCGATCCGTGAACCTGTGCACCGGGTAATGCGGTGAGCGCCTGCGTGACGCTCGGCAATGCTTCTATTCGTGCGTATACAACGACGCCGGCGATGTGATATTCGCAAGACTCATCCGTCTTATCGGCGAAACGATCATTGCTATCGACGGGCTCGAGATCCATTTGATTGAAATAGTCGCGACGCTCGTTAATGATGCGGAGGGCCGCCGATCAGCATCTGGTAGAACCAGACCATGAAGCCATAGGCGGCAATGATCATGACCGTGAGCACGGGAACCATGACGACGGTCAGAAACAGAAAGCTGCGCAACTCTTCGGACTTGCGTATTTCGTTGTTCTCATCCATGGGCACGACGGATCTCGGTTGGCATCGTGGAAAGGCCAGCGCGAAAGACGCATCCATTATTGATACAGGAAATACATCTTTTCAAGCCGGAAATGGTGGTGGTCGAGATGCGGCTCGTGTAACGGTTAGATTAAATCCGATCGGGCGGTGCATATCGAAATATGGCTCAATGGAAAGTCATCGTTTCGGGATGTTGAATATTCGGCGTTTGGTCCGCAACGATGCATTGCGCGCTTTCGCAGTGACTTTCGGCGTCGTCCGAAAAGCGCATGCCGGTCGGCTTTATAGAATTCGGGTACATCAAAACCTGCCGCCGCATCATGCCGACCAAGCTCGAATTCGCAACACCCGAAGGGCGCCTCTCGCTTTCCATCCTCGACGCTCAATTCATGGCCTATGACGCGGGCGAGCTCGCTTATCGATCGACGCGGGATTTCGTCGCGCGAATGCAATCGATGGGTCTCGGCGAACTGGCGCAAACCTATGCGCGTCTTCTCGCGCAGAACAAGGTTTCGGTGATGGAACTGCACGAAGCACGCGAGGATGCACAAGCGTGTCTCGAACAAAAGGACGAGGGCGGCGTGATCGCGGAGCGCATCTTGCCCCGGCTTGAAGAGATTCGCGAGACTATCGCGCGCACGCAGCTCGACATGCGCGCGAACGTCGAGCGGCTTGCCGCGCTTTCGGCGGCGTGCGACCGCGCGTTGCGTCAGATTCCGGGATATCGGCCGCCCGCGCGCGTCTCGCGTTGAATCTCGATCTATACGGAATGCAAACGAACAGTGAAGGAAGCGTGCGTCAAGCCTTTTTGACGAATTCCGTCTTGAGGCTCATGGCGCCGAAGCCGTCGATCTTGCAGTCGATGTCGTGATCGGCATCGACGAGGCGAATGTTTTTGACTTTCGTGCCCATCTTGACGACGCCGCCACCGCCTTTGAGCTTCAGATCCTTGATGACAGTGACGGTGTCGCCATCGTGAAGGACGTTTCCAGCGCAATCCCGATAAATCTTCGCGGCGGGCTCCAATGCGGTGTCCGTCTGCGCAGACCACTCGTGCGCGCATTCGGGGCAGATATACATGCCCGCATCTTCATAAGTGAATGCGGAATGGCACTTGGGGCAGGGAGGTAGTGCGTTCATATGTATTGCTTGAAGACTCGAGAAAAACGAAAGGCTGGCAAGTATAGCGCCGCCCGATGTCCGAAGCCATGCGACGAGTCGCTCGTATCGCTTCGCCTGTCGAAGGAGGCGAGGAGATGACTCGTTGCGCCGGGATCGAACCGGCCGCCGCTATATCCGTCCATACATTCCGGCCTATATAAACAATAAAAATGTTTTGCTTTCATGGATGGTTTTTCTGCTTCAACATAAAGTGATTCGGAAAAACACACGGAGCGAGACATGGACAGCACCACGGAACTGAAGCGCTACGAATTGCTGATCAACGGCGAATTCGTTCCACCGAGCGGAGGCGAGTACTCGACGAACCTCGATCCGGCCACCGAGAACCCGATTTCCCGCGTGGCACAGGGTACGTCCGCCGATGTCGACCGCGCCGTGCAGGCCGCGCGCGCCGCCCTCAAACCGTGGAACGCGATCCGTGCCGCCGAGCGCGGCCGGATCCTGATGAAGCTCGCCGAATTGCTGCGCGAGAATCAGGAAGAACTCGCGGCGCTCGAAAGTCTCGACGCAGGCAAGCCGATCGCGGGCGTGCAGCGCCAGGACGTGCCCGCCGCCATCGATACGCTCGCGTATTACGCCGGCTGGTGCGACAAGATCAACGGCCAGGTCGTGCCTGCGCGCCCCGACGCGCTGACTTACACCGTGCGCGAACCCGTCGGCGTCGTCGCGGCGATCGTGCCGTGGAATTTCCCGCTCATGATCGGCATGTGGAAAATCGCGCCCGCGCTCGCGTGCGGCTGCACGCTGATCGTTAAGCCCGCCGAAATCACGCCGCTTTCCGCGCTGATGGTAGGGCGGCTCGCGCTGGAAGCCGGCTTGCCGCCGGGCGTGCTCAATATCGTGACCGGTAAAGGCTCGGTCGTCGGCGACGCGCTCGTCGCGCATCCGGGCGTCGACAAAGTGACGTTCACCGGATCGCCATCGGTCGGGCGCGGCATTTTGCAGGGCGCGGCAGGCAACTTCAAGCGTGTCACGCTCGAACTCGGCGGCAAGTCCGCCAACGTGATTTTCGCGGACGCGAATCTCGATGGCGCCGTGCGCGCGGCGGCCTCCGGCATCTTCTTCAACGCCGGACAAGTCTGCTCCGCCGGCTCGCGGATTCTCGCCCAGCGCGCGGTCTACGACGAAGTCGTCGAGCGGCTCGCGGAGCGCGCGCGGACGATCAAACTCGGCGATCCGTCGAAGCGGGAAACCAATATGGGCCCGCTCATCTCCGCCAAGCAGATGAAGAGCGTGCTGGACTATGTGGACATCGGCAAAGGGGAGGGCGCATCGCTCGTGACGGGCGGCAGGCGCTCAGGCGAGCGCGGCTATTTCGTCGAGCCGACGGTGTTCGCGAAGGTCGAGCACGAAATGCGTATCTCGCAGGAAGAAATCTTCGGTCCGGTCGCGAGCGTCATCCCCTTCGACGACGAAGCCGACGCGCTGCGCATCGCCAACGGCACCGCATACAGCCTCGCCGCGGGCGTGTGGAGCGCGGATATCGGCCGCGTGCATCGCCTGGCTGCCGAACTCAAGGCGGGCACGGTCTGGGTGAATACCTACGGCTTCACGGACGTGCGCCTGCCTTGGGGCGGCGGCGGCGATTCCGGCTTCGGCCGCGAGCATGGCGACGTCGCCATCGAGAACTTCACCGAGCCGAAGGCGGTCTGGGTTGCGCTGACGCCGTAAGATCGAGGCCGCCGCGGGCAACCGCGGCGAGGCGTAAAAATGCACAAAGCGCAAAAAGGCGGTCCGGGATTTCCCGGGCCGCCTTTATTGATATTGAAGCGCCTTCAGACGCGCGCCGTTGCCTCGTCGCGCGCTCTCCAAAGCCGCGCCCGTTGCGTGCTGTCTTCATACTGAACCGTGTTTTGCCGGCACGCCTCAATGGTCGAATTTTTCCGCTCGACGATCGCCTGGCAGAGAAACTCCGCGCTATACGCCTTCAAGAGATGCGGAGAGTGGGTCTCGATGTATTGCGCAATTTTCCCGTAGTCGCTGTCGGCCGATGCGAGCGAGAGATAAGTCTGCGCATCCCAACGGAACATCAGGTCGAGTTCTTCGAAAGCGGTATTGAATGCGCAGACCTGCGCCTGAATTTCGCGGTCATCGCTGTACGTTGCATGGCTCATGATCGTCTCCTGTATGGCCGTGGGGCATGAATGCAGGATAGAAAACATGATCCATATACGACAGTTAAACTTTTTTCGCTTATCTATTCATTGAACGTTATGAGTTGGGCTTGCCGGTTTTCGCGACGATCTGGGTGATGGCTTCGATCTGCGCAGCGCCTTCCTCGATAAGAAACTGTTTGAACGCGAGCGCCACCGGCGGCAGACGCTTATTGTTCCGATGCACGACGAACCAGTTGAGCATCACGGGAAAACCCTCGATATCGAGCACCGCCAGCTTCCCGACCTGCAGTTCCATGCTGATCGTATGCGCGGATAGAAAGCTCAGACCCATGCCGGCGATCACAGCCTGCTTGATCGTCTCCGTGCTCGTGATTTCCATCGCGACGTTCAGGTTCGAAAGCCTGCCGGCGAAACCTTCCTCCATCGAATTCCATGTATCCGAACCGCGCTCACGGACGATGAACGGCTCGTCGGCCAGCGCTTCGAGCGGCATGTTCCTCCGTCCGACGAGCGGATGATCGGGCGGCGCAACGATCACATACGGATGCGGCGCGAATGACACATTGGCCGTATCCATATCGCGCGGTGGACGCACCATCACGGCGAGGTCGGTGAGGTTGTCAGAAAGCTGATGCAGCAGTTCTTCGCGATTGTGCACCGCAAGATTGAGCCTGACATCGGTATTACGCTGCGTGAACGCTGCAAGCAGCCGCGGGAAGAAGTAATCGCCCGCGCTGATCACCGCGACGTTGAGCGTTCCACCCGAAATGCCCTTGAGCCGCGCCATGGCGTCGTCGGCTTCGCGGAATTGTTCGAGGATCGCCCGGCTGTAATGGAGCATTTCATTCCCGGCCGGCGTGAGGTAGATTCTCTTGCCGAGTTGCTCGAAGAGCGGCAGACCGGCGTGCTCCTCCAGTTGTTTCACCTGCGTCGAGACCGCGGGCTGGGTGAGATACAGTTCCTCGGCGGCGCGGGAAAAGCTCAGTCGACGTGCAACGGTCTCGAAGATCTTCAATTGACGCAGGGTGGCGTTGCGAAGCACGACAATCCTTCATCCATTAACGATATCTAATTTATACAATAATTTTTTCTAACTTTCCTTAATCGTTTTTCTCCCCCACGATGCTTTCACGTCCCCATAGTTGTAAGGCGGACAGTCGCGGTGAGCACGGACGGCCATGCTAAACCCCGAGCATCGGCAAGCGCCGCGCGGCAACACGAGAAGAACTGATCAGCACGCAAAGCCTGCAAAGGCTGTATCAACCATCCGGACCTTATTGGGAATCGCTCGAAATGTATCTTCGATCGCCTGACGCGGATGTTTGCCAGATGTGCGAATCGATCGCCCATTTCAATACGCGCGACTTGCGCGACAAGCGGCTTCACGCCCACGCCGCCCGGACCGAGCACGTTCCCTGACCGACCGCCCGCCGCCGACGCACTGCGCCGGTTTCTCGCAGCACATCAAGCGCCGCACGAGCGCTATGACACATAACGGAGACAGACATGGCAAGCGCAGACACGGTTGTGTCCGGGCAATCGCACGGGCGTCACCACAACAGATGGTTCCAGCTAGTGATCGGCATCATATGCATGGGGCTGGTCGCCAACCTGCAATACGCATGGACCCTATTCGTCGTTCCGATGGATGCGAAACACCATTGGGGACAAGCGGCGATTCAGACAGCCTTCACTATCTTCATCGTCACCGAAACATGGCTCGTGCCCGTCGAGGGCTGGCTCGTCGACAAGTTCGGGCCGCGGCCGGTCGTCATCGGCGGCTCGATCTGCGCGGCGCTCGGCTGGATCATCGACGCGCACGCGACGAGTCTCATCCATCTCTACATCGGGGCGGTGGTCGCGGGCATCGGCGCGGGCTGCGTGTACGGCACGTGCGTCGGCACGGCGCTCAAGTGGTTCCCGGACAAGCGCGGTCTCGCGGCGGGCATGACGGCGGCCGGTTTCGGCGCGGGCGCGGCCGTCACCGTGATTCCGATCTCCAACATGATCCAGAGCTCGGGCTACGAGCACGCGTTCATGTTCTTCGGCATTCTGCAGGGCGTGTGTATCTTCGTGCTCGCGCTGATGCTCGTGCGGCCGAATCCGCCGAAGGGCATCGTGCCGGCCAAGCGCATCGTGTCGACGAAGATCGACTACACGACAGGACAGATGGTGCGCTCGCCGCTCTTCTGGGTGCTGTATCTGATGTTCGTGTTCGTCGCGGCGGGCGGCGTGATCGCGACCGCGCAGTTCGGGCCGATCGCGAAGGAGTACGGCTTCGCCAAGATGCCGGTGAATCTTCTCGGCGTGACGCTGCCGCTGCTCGCGATGACCCTGTCCATCGATAACCTGTGCAACGGCTTCACGCGCCCGCTGTGCGGTTTCATCTCGGACAAGATCGGCCGCGAGAACACGATGTTCATCATCTTCCTGGGCGAAGGCGTCGCGCTGCTCGGGCTGATGGAGTTCGGACACAATCCGTATCTCTTCATGCTGTTCGCGGCGATGACGTTCCTCTGCTGGGGCGAGATCTTCTCGATCTTTCCTGCGACCTGCGCCGATACCTTCGGCAGCAAATACGCCGCCGCCAACGCGGGCACGCTGTACACCGCGAAGGGCACGGCGTCGATGCTGGTGCCGCTTGCGTCGGTGCTCGCGTCGATCGGCTCCTGGAACGCGGTGTTCATCACGGCGGCCGTGACGTCGATCGCGGCGGGACTGTGCGCGAAGTTCGTCCTTGCGCCGATGCGCAAGCGCTGGATCGAAAACACGCTCGCGGAAACGTCGGCGGAATCGTCGATCAACGCGTCGTTCCAGACGGGCTGGGACGCCTCGCGCAATACGGTTCAGTAAGGCGTCGAGGCATGACGCGCGAACAATCTCCGCCGCTCAGCGTATCGCTGCATCAGCTGAGATTGTTCGTCACGCTCGCGCGGCATCGCAGTTTCACGCGCGCGGGCGACGAATTCGGCATCACGCAATCGGCAGTCAGCCGCAGCATCAGAGAACTCGAAGACGAAATCGCACTGCGGCTCTTCGATCGCACCACGCGCCAGGTCGCGCTCACCGACACCGGACGCAGGCTGCTCGCGCGCATCGCGCCGCTCGTCGAAGAACTGGAAGCGACGCTACGGCCGCGCGCGCAGGAGGGCGGCGAGCCGCGTGTCGTGAATCTCGCGAGCAGTTGCGGTCTCACGGCGAGCGTCGTGCCCGCCATGCTCGCGTCCTGTCACGAGCGCTTGCCGGATATCACGATCGTGATGATGGATCGGCCGCAGAACGCCGTGCTGCAACTCGTGCGCTCGGGCGAGGCGGAACTGGGCCTCGTCGCCGCGCCGGAGAATCTCGACGAGCTCGCCGCCGAACCGCTTTTCGCCGACGGCCTCGCGGCGGTCGTCGGTGTATCGCATCGGTTGAGCGGCGCGGCGCGCATCGACTGGCAGCAACTGCGCGGCACCCCGCTGCTTCTTCTCGATGACGATACCGGCAGCCTTCGCGCCATCGAAGCCGCGCTCGCGCTGCACGGCGTGACCGGCGCGGTGCGTCAGAAACTCACGCAGCCGGCGGCGGTCGCGCGCATGGCCGAAGCGGGGCTTGGCGTCGGCATTCTGCCGATGCACGCGCGCGCCGCATGCGACAGCGCGCAGACGCGCTTCATCCCGCTCGTGCCAAACGCGTCGCGCACGATCATGCTCGTGCGGCGCAAGAGCCGCGCATTGCGCGCGAGCGCGGCCAGTGTGTGGTCACACATCGTCGCGTCCTCGTCGCATACTCTCATCTCGGGTCAGGCTGTCGGCGCCTGACCGGCGCTTTCCCTTCTTCATCCGCACCCGCGGCGCCTCTTGCGCATGCGGGTTTCCGCTCGTTTGCGAGCGCACGATTCGCCTTGTTCTTGCTCAATACGGAATGTAGTATCTTGTATATCAGAAGGCTATAAGGCTACAACCCTCAGGAGACGAACCATGAAAATCTGCGTGTACGGCGCCGGCGCGATCGGCGGCTATATGGGTGCGCAACTGGCGCGCGCCGGTGCGGACGTCAGTTTCGTCGCCCGCGGACCGCATCTCGCGGCGATGCAGGCGAACGGCGTCAAGCTGCGGATCGATGGCGAGGAGCATGTCGTCAAGGTGCGCTGCACGAACAATCCCGCCGAACTCGGTCCGCAGGATTACGTGATCATCGCGCTCAAGGCGCATTCGATTCCTGGGGTCGTCGACCTGATTCCGCCGCTGCTCGGCCCGGAGACCGCGATCGTCACGGCCGTCAACGGACTGCCTTACTGGTACTTCTACAAGCACGGCGGCGAGCTGGAAGGCACGAAGTTGCAGAGCGTCGACCCCGGCGGGCGGCAATGGGACGTGTTCGGACCGGAACGCGCGATCGGCTGCGTGCTGCTGCCGGCGGCGGAGATCGCGGAGCCGGGCGTCATCGAGCATCACTACGGGAAGAAGTTTCCGATCGGCGAGCCGAGCGGTGAAATCACGCCGCGTCTTCAGGCGCTGCACGACATGATGGCCAAGGCGGACATGGAGGCGCCGATGCGCGACAACATCCGCGACGAAATCTGGCTGAAACTTTGGGGCAACCTGTGTTTCAACCCGATCAGCGCGCTGACCGGCGCGACGCTCGACGTATTGACGAGCGATCCCGGCACCCGCGCGCTCTCGAAGGCGATGATGCTGGAGGCGAAGGCCATCGGCGACAAGATCGGCGTGAACTTCCGCGTCGATGTGGAGCGGCGCATCAACGGCGCGGGCGCGGTCGGCGCGCACAAGACGTCGATGCTGATGGATTGCGAGGCCGGACGCCCGATGGAGATCGACCCGCTGATGACGGTCGTGCAGGAAATCGGCCGGCTGGTTCACGTAGGCACGCCGATGCTTGATGCGGTCCTCGCATTGATCAAACTGCGTGAGGGCGTGAACCAGGGCACGGCGAAGCCGCTGCCGCTCCCGCAATCGCAAAAAGCCGCCTAAACTGCAGACAAAGGCACCAACGTTGTTTCTGATATACAAGATGCAAAATATGTTGCATCGCTGTTGCGATGCAGCATATACTGAGGGCTCTTGAGTGATTTAACCGGAGCCTGAGATGAGCATCGCCCTGTTGGTTGTTGTCGGATTCGCGCTGGTTGCCGTGGGTATGGGTGTTACGTTTATGATTGCGTCGGCGGTGCCGCAGAACATGCTGCAGCGCGCACAGGATCACGGTCGATTCGCCGGTCTTGCGGCGGAGGACCAGAACGGCGGTTCGGGCAAGCGTGTCGACGCTGGCCGTCCGCACTTGGGAAATCAAGCCATCAATGCCATCTGATACTCAATCCGTAGACAGGCCGGAAGTTCGCCCCGACGTTCGTCCGTCAGGGCTCACACTTTCGCTGGAGCCGATCAATGCCACGGTTTCGCTGCGCGACCAGGCGTACGCGAAGCTGCGGCAGGCGATCGCCGAGGCGGACATCTACCGCTCGCGGGAAGAAATCCGTCTCGACGAGAAAGAGCTGACCGAGGCGCTCGGCGTCTCGCGCACCCCGATCCGCGAGGCCATGACGCTGCTCGAGCAGGAAGGGTTCCTGCGAACGGTGCCGCGCCGCGGCGTCTACATCTTGCGCAAGACCAAGCGCGAGATCGTCGAGATGATCCATATGTGGGCGGCGCTGGAAAGCATGGCGGCGCGGCTCGCGACGCAGCGCGCAACGGACGAGGAAATCGCCCACTTGCGCCACATGTTCGACAATTTCCGTGACTCGACGCCCGCCGAGCACATCGACGAGTATTCGGAAGCGAATATCGCTTTCCATTCTGCGATCGTGCGGCTGTCGAAGTCGGAAATCATCTTCGATACGATCAAGAACATCTTCGTGCATGTGCGCGCCATCCGTAAGATGACGATCTCGCAGAGCGACCGGGCGTCGCGCTCGATCGTCGATCACATGCGCATCATCGAGGCGCTGGAAAAGCGCGATACCGAGCTGGTCGAGCGGCTCGTGAAGCAGCACTCGCTGGATCTGGCGGCGTTCGTCGAGGCGAATTGCGACTTTCTGGATTGATGGCGGTTTGAGGTTCAATAATGAAAAAGGCTGCGCGGCGTTTGCCGCGCAGCCTTTTTTGCTTTCCGAATGACAGAACCGATAGTGCCAACGCTTGCCCGGGCGTCGTCGCAAGCAACGACGCGTCGACTGAACGATGAAACGGACGAACCACTAACGTATCGCGTGGACCATCGTTTCGCCGAGGGCGGCCGGCGAATCCGCGACGTGGATGCCCGCCGATTTCATCGCGTCGATCTTCGCGCTCGCCGTGCCCGATCCGCCCGAGATGATCGCGCCCGCGTGGCCCATGCGGCGTCCCGGCGGCGCCGTCGTCCCGGCGATGAAGCCGACCACCGGTTTTTTCGTCTTCGCCTCCTTCAGGAATTGCGCGGCTTCCTCTTCCGCCGATCCGCCGATCTCCCCGATCATGATGATGCCCTCGGTGGCGTCGTCTTCGAGAAAGAGCGCGAGGCAGTCGATGAAGTTCGTCCCGTTCACCGGATCGCCGCCGATGCCGATGCAGGTCGTCTGCCCGAGCCCCGCGGCGGTCGTCTGCGCGACGGCCTCATAAGTAAGCGTGCCCGAACGCGACACGACGCCGATCTTTCCCGGCCGATGAATATGCCCCGGCATGATGCCGATCTTGCATTGCCCCGGCGTGATGACGCCCGGGCAGTTCGGCCCGACGAGCCGGCTGTTCGAGCCGGCGAGCGCGCGCTTGACGCGCAGCATGTCGAGCACCGGAATGCCTTCTGTGATGCAGACGATGAACGGCACCTGCGCGTCGATGGCTTCGAGGATCGCGTCGGCGGCGAAGGGCGGCGGCACGTAGATGACGGATGCGTCGGCGCCGGTTTTCGCGACCGCATCGGCGACGGTGTCGAACACGGGCAGGTCCAGATGCGTCGTGCCGCCTTTGCCGGGCGTCACGCCGCCGACCATGCGCGTGCCGTACGCGATCGCCTGTTCCGAGTGAAACGTGCCTTGCGCGCCGGTGAAGCCCTGGCAGATGACTCTGGTGTTGCTGTCGATCAGAACGCTCATGTCGGCTTCCTCGTTAGTGTTGGGCAGCGGCGACGGCGCTGACGATCTTGTCGGCGGCATCGGCGAGGTTTTCGGCGGGGATGATCGTGAGACCGGACGTGCGCAGGATTTCGCGGCCGGCATCGACATTCGTTCCGGCGAGGCGCACGACGAGCGGCACGCGCAGGTCGACTTCGCGCGCCGCCGCGACCACGCCTTGCGCGATCACGTCGCAACGCATGATGCCGCCGAAGATGTTGACGAGGATTCCCTGCACCTTCGGGTCGCGCAGGATCAGCTTGAACGCGCTGGACACGCGTTCTTGCGTCGCGCCGCCGCCGACGTCGAGAAAGTTTGCCGGCTCGCCGCCATAGAGCTTGATGATGTCCATCGTGGCCATCGCGAGGCCGGCACCGTTCACCATGCAGCCGATGTTGCCGTCGAGCTTCACGTAGTTCAGCCCGTGTTTCGCCGCTTCGATTTCGGCGGGATCTTCCTCGTCTTCGTCGCGCAGCTTTTCGATGTCGGGATGGCGATAGAGCGCGTTGTCGTCGAAATTGATTTTGGCGTCGAGCGCCATCACGTCGCCGGAACCGGTCACGACGAGCGGATTCACTTCGACGATGGACGCGTCGAGATCGACGAACGCCTGATACAGCGCCGTGATGAACTTCGATGCCGCGCTGACCTGCTTGCCGCTCAGGCCGAGTCCGAATGCGATCTGGCGCGTGTGAAAGGGTTGAAGCCCGGTCGCCGGATCGATCGCGACCTTGAGGATCTTCTCGGGCGTGCGGTGCGCCACTTCCTCGATCTCCATGCCGCCTTCGGTCGACGCCATGATCGTGATGCGCGACGTGGCGCGATCGACCAGCATGCCGAGATACAGCTCGCGCGCGATATCGCAGCCTTCCTCGATATAGAGACGCTTCACTTCCTTGCCCGCCGGCCCGGTCTGCTTCGTCACGAGCACCGATGCGAGCATCTTCTGCGCGTTCTCGCGTACCTCGTCCACCGATTTCACGACGCGCACGCCGCCTTTGCCGTCCGGATCATTCGAAAAGCGTCCCGCGCCGCGGCCGCCCGCGTGAATCTGCGATTTCACGACCCAGACCGGCCCGCCGAGCGCGCTCGCCGCGTCGGCGGCTTCCTGCGCGGAAAAGGCGACGCGGCCCGCTGGAACCGCGACGCCGTACTTCCGCAGCAGCGTCTTCGCCTGATATTCGTGGATGTTCATTGCGTCTCCTGATGTCCTCTGATGGGAATGCGCGCGGCCACAAACGCGTATCCAAGGGCGCGCTGAAATACTGTATATCAGATTTCACGGCGGTCAAAACACTTTTATCGAGGCATGCGGTCCGGTGTTCAGCAACTTCTTAACGCGCATGGAAGGCATACAGCGATTGATGCACTGCAGCGTTGAGCACGTCGAAAAGCACGCCAAACCGGCCGCCACGACGATCTTGCAGTGCATCACAGGGTTTTCGCCGATCGGACTATAGTTGACTAATACTGTGTGTGGAATATTGTATATCACAGGAACCGGACGGCAGGACGACGTCACGGGAGCCCCGCACACCACCCCATCGAGGAGGAGACAACAATGTCCGAAGTCGTCAGCAGCCGCCCTGAAGTCGCTCCAGCCACCACCACCGCCGATGACACGCTGAAGCAGAAGACCCGCGGCGCAGGCGTCATTTCGGGCGGCCATCTGGTCGCCCGTGCTTTGAAGAACGAAGGCGTCGACACGATCTTCACGCTGTGCGGCGGCCACATCATCGATATCTATGACGGTTGCGTCGATGAAGGCATCCGCATCATCGACGTGCGCCACGAGCAGGTCGCCGCCCACGCCGCCGACGGCTACGCCCGTCAGACCGGCAAGCTCGGCTGCGTCGTGACGACCGCCGGACCGGGCTGCACCAACGCGGTGACGGGCGTCGCCACGGCGTTCCGCTCGGAAAGCCCGATCCTTCATATCGGCGGGCAGGGCGCCCTGACCCAGCACAAGATGGGTTCGCTGCAGGATCTGCCGCACGTCGACATGATGGCGCCGATCACCAAGTTCGCCGCCACCGTGCCGAGCACCGAGCGCGTCGCCGACATGGTGTCGATGGCCGCGCGCGAAGCCTTCAACGGCGCGCCCGGCCCGGCGTATCTCGAGATTCCGCGCGATGTGCTCGACCGTGAAATCGACGTGTCGAAGGCCGTGATTCCGCAGCCCGGCCGCTATCGCGCGTCGACGAAATCGGTCGGCGATCCGCAGTCGATCGAGCAGCTCGCGGATCTGCTCGTCAACTCCGAACGTCCCGCGATTCTCTTCGGCCAGCAAGTGTGGACGGCGCGCGGCCACGAAGAAGCGATCGCCTTGCTGCGCGGCCTCGACGTTCCAGGCTACTTCAACGGCGCGAGCCGGGGCCTGCTGCCGCCGGGCGACCCGCATCACTTCGACCGCACGCGCTCGCAGGCTTTCGCGAAGGCGGATCTGATCGTGATCGTCGGCACGCCGTTCGACTTCCGCATGGGCTACGGCAAGCGCATCAGCCGCGACCTGAAGCTCGTGCAGATCGACATGGATTACCGCACGGTCGGCAAGAACCGCGATATCGATCTCGGTCTCGTCGGCGATCCGGGCGCGATTCTCGGCGCAGTCCTGCAAGCGTCGACGGGACGCCTGAAGAACGACAAGCGTCAGGCGCGCCAGGCGTGGATGCGCGAGCTCGCCGCGCTTGAGGAAACCGCGACCGCCAAGCTGATGCCGCTCTTCACCTCCGATGCGAGCCCGATCCATCCGTACCGCGTCGCGCACGAAATCAACCAGTTCCTCTCCGACGACACGATCTATATCGGCGACGGCGGCGATGTCGTGACGATCTCCGCGCAGGCCGTTCGCCCGCGCCGCCCCGGCCAGTGGATGGACCCGGGCGCGCTCGGCTCGCTCGGCGTCGGCACGGGTTTCGCGATTGCGGCGGGCCTCGCCAACCCCGAGAAAGAAGTACTCTGTTACTACGGCGATGGCGCGTTCTCCATGACGTCCTTCGACATGGAAACCGCGAACCGCTTCGGTGTGCCGTATATCGCGGTGATCGGCAACAACTCCGCGATGAACCAGATCCGCTACGGCCAGCTCGCGAAATACGGCGAAGAGCGCGGCAATGTCGGCAATCTGCTTTCGGATGTGCCGTACGGCCGCTTCGCCGAAATGCTCGGCGGCTACGGCGAGGAAGTGCGCGAAGCCTCGAAGATCGCAGGCGCGCTGCAGCGGGCGCGCGAATCGGTGGCGAAGACGGGCAAAAGCGCGGTCATCAACATCTGGGTCGATCCGACTGTCTACGCGCCGGGCACGATGGCGCAGACGATGTACAAATAAATGTGAACCTATAAACGTCGAACGAAAGAGTTGGGAGACAAGCCATGACGGTGAACACATCTGGCAAGGCGCTGGACGGCGTGCGAATCCTGGATTTCACGCACGTTCAATCGGGGCCGACCTGCACGCAGCTGCTCGCGTGGTTCGGCGCGGACGTCATCAAGGTGGAACGCGCGGGCGCGGGCGACATCACGCGGGAGCAACTGCGCGACATCCCCGACGCCGACAGCCTCTACTTCACGATGCTCAATCACAACAAGCGCTCGATCACCATCGACACCAAGAATCCCGAAGGGAAGAAGGTGCTCGAGACGCTCGTGAAGAAATGCGACGTGCTCGTCGAGAACTTCGCGCCGGGCGCGCTCGATCGCATGGGCTTCACGTGGGAGCGCATCCAGGAACTGAATCCGCGGATGATCGTCGCGTCGGTGAAAGGCTTCGGACCCGGACCGTACGAGGACTGCAAGGTCTACGAAAACGTCGCGCAATGCGCAGGCGGCGCGGCCTCGACGACCGGTTTCGACGACGGCCCGCCGACGGTGACCGGCGCGCAGATCGGCGATTCCGGCACCGGTCTGCATCTCGCGCTCGGCATCGTCACGGCGCTCTATCAGCGCAACTCGACCGGACGCGGCCAGAAAGTGCTCGCCGCCATGCAGGACGGCGTGCTCAACCTCTGCCGCGTGAAGCTGCGCGACCAGCAACGGCTGGAACGCACCGGCGTAATGAAGGAGTATCCGCAATACCCGAACGGCACGTTCGGCGAAGCGGTGCCGCGCGCGGGCAACGCATCGGGCGGCGGCCAGCCCGGCTGGATCCTGAAGTGCAAGGGCTGGGAAACCGATCCGAACGCGTACATCTACTTCATCACGCAGGCGCCGGTATGGGGTGAAATCTGCAAGGTGATCGGCAAGGAGGAATGGATCGACCATCCGGACTACAAGACGCCGAACGCGCGGCTGCCGCATCTGAAGGACATCTTCGCGGAGATCGAGCGCTGGACGATGTCGAAGACCAAGTTCCAGGCGATGGAAATCCTCAACAAGCACGACATCCCGTGCGGCCCCATTCTCTCGATGAAGGAGATCGCCGAAGAACCGTCGCTGCGCAAGACCGGGACCGTGGTCGAAGTGGATCATCCGGTGCGCGGCAAATACCTCACGGTCGGCAATCCGATCAAATTGTCCGACAGCCCGACGGACGTCGTGCGCTCGCCGCTGCTCGGCGAGCACACGGACGAAGTCATGGCCGAGCTCGGCTACACGCCTGACCAGGTCGCCACGCTGAGAAGCCTCGGCGCGATCTGAGCGCATCCACGCAGTTGCTTTGCCTCCCGCCGCCTTCGAGAGAAGGCGGCGCGGACCCGGCACGCCCATATAAATCGGAGATACGCGACATGAACAGCACGGTTGTCCAGGAACGCAGCGAAGCAGCCAACTCATCCACGCACGCGGCGCCGGTCGTGCCGCTGCACGCACCCGACGCGAAGCGCCGCGTCGCCGAAGTATTCGATCGCGTGAAGGCCGAAGGCCGCACCTCGCTCACGGCGCCCGAAGGCAAGCTCGTCTGCGATGCATACGGCATCGCGGTGCCGCAGGAAGGCGTCGCGAAGTCTGCGGACGATGCCGCGAAGCTCGCGTCGTTCATCGGCTTTCCGGTGGTGCTGAAGATCGTATCGCCCGAAATCCTGCACAAGACCGAAGCGGGCGGCGTGCTGGTCGGCGTGAAGAACGAAGCCGACGTGCGGGCCGGCTTCGACACGATCATTTCGAATGCGAAGAAATACGACCCGAACGCGACGCTCGTCGGCGTCCAGGTCCAGCAGATGGTCGGCGCCGGGCAGGAAGTGATCATCGGCGCGGTGACCGATCCGTCGTTCGGCAAGCTGATCGCGTTCGGTCTCGGCGGCGTGCTCGTCGAAGTGCTGAAAGACGTGACCTTCCGCCTCGCGCCCGTGACGCGCGACGAAGCCGCATCGATGCTCGACGGCATCCAGGCCGCCGAAGTGCTGCGCGGCGTGCGCGGCTCGGAGCCGGTGAATCGCGAGGCGCTCATCACGCTGATCGAGCGCGTGTCGCGTCTCGTCGATGACTTCCCGCAAATTTCGGAGATGGACCTGAACCCGGTCTTCGCGAGCCCGAACGGAGCGGTGGCGGCGGACGTGCGCATCGTGATGGACTTCGAGCCGGCGGCGCCGCGCTACCGGCCGACGCAGGAGCAGATCGTCAAGCAGATGAACCGCATCATGAAGCCCGATGCGGTCGCGGTGATCGGCGCGTCGAACGAGGACGGGAAGATCGGCAATTCGGTGATGAAGAACCTCATCAACGGCGGCTATCAGGGCACGATCTATCCGATCCATCCGAAAGCCGACGAGATCATGGGCCGCAAGGCCTACAAGAGCGTGAAGGACGTGCCCGGCGTGATCGATGTGGCCGTTTTTGCGATTCCGGCGAAGTTCGTCGCGCAGGCGCTCGTCGAAGTGGGCGAGAAGCAGATTCCGGGCGCCGTGCTGATTCCTTCCGGCTTTGCCGAGACCGGCAATCACGAAGGCCAGGAGGAGATCGTCAGGATCGCGCGCCAGTACGACATCCGCATGATGGGCCCGAACATTTACGGCTTCTACTACACGCCGAAGAACCTGTGCGCGACGTTCTGCACGCCATATGACGTGAAAGGCAAGGCCGCGCTGTCGTCGCAATCGGGCGGCATCGGCATGGCGATCATCGGCTTTTCGCGCTCGGCGAAAATGGGCGTGTCGGCGATCGTGGGCCTCGGCAACAAGAGCGATGTCGATGAAGACGATCTGCTCACGTTCTTCGAACAGGACGACAACACCGAGATCATCGCGCAGCATTGCGAGGACCTGAAGGATGGACGTGCGTTCGCCGAGGCCGCGAAGCGCGTGTCGAAGAAGAAGCCGGTCGTGGTTCTGAAGGCGGGCCGCACGAGCCTCGGCGCGCGCGCGGCGAGCTCGCACACCGGCGCGCTCGCGGGCAACGACAAGATCTACGAAGACGTGTTCCAGCAATGCGGCGTGATCCGCGCGCGCTCCCTGCGCGATCTGCTTGAATTCGCGCGCGGCATTCCGAAGCTGCCGACGCCCAAGGGCGAGAACGTCGTCATCATCACGGGGGCGGGCGGCTCGGGCGTGCTCCTCTCGGATGCGTGCGTCGACAACAACCTGTCGCTGATGACGATGCCCGACGATCTCGACGCCGCGTTCCGCAAGTTCATCCCGCCGTTCGGCGCGGCCGGCAATCCCGTCGACATCACCGGAGGCGAGCCGCCGACGACGTACAAGAACACGATCCGCCTCGGGCTGGAAGACGATCGCATCCATTCGATCATCCTCGGCTACTGGCACACGATCATCACGCCGCCGATGGTCTTCGCGAAGCTCGTGATTGAAGTGAAGGAGGAGATGAAAGCGCTCGGCATCGAGAAGCCGATCGTCGCGTCGCTGGCGGGCGACGTGCAGGTCGAGGAAGCGGCGGAGTATCTTTACGAGCATGGCGTGCCTGCTTACGCCTACTCGACGGAACTGCCCGTCGCGGTGCTCGGCGCGAAATACAAGTGGGCGCGCGGCGCGGGTTTGATCTGATGTAAGGAGGAGGGGACGAGAGCGCGGGCCATGTACGCCCGCGCTCCTCACAAGGGAGGCAAACTTGACACACTGGATTCGTTTTCGCGATGCGGGCGGCAGCATCGGTTTCGGCACGCTCGATCAGCACTCGGGCCGCGTCGTGCAGCACGAAGGCGCGATGTTCGACCGCCCGCGCCCGACCGACATCTCCTTTGCCGCCGCCGACCTCGCGCTGCTCGCGCCGTGCCAGCCAAGCAAGGTCATCGCGCTGTGGAACAACTACTACGCGCTGTCGCAGAAGCTCGACAAGGCGCCGCCGCAGCATCCGCTCTTTCTCATCAAGCCGCCGATGTCGGTGATCGGGCCAAACGAGTCGATCCGCCGGCCGAAGAGCTATCACGGCAAGATCGCGTATGAGGGCGAACTGGGCATCGTGATCGGCAAGACGGTGAGCGGGGCGTCGGTCGAGGAGGCGCAGGCGGCGATCTTCGGCTTCACGTGCGTGAACGACGTCACCGCGATCGAGCTGTTGCAGGAAGATCCCAACTTCGCGCAGTGGTGCCGCTCGAAAGGCTTCGACACGTTCACCTGTCTCGGGCCCGCGATCGTCACGCCGGGCAACGGCTTCGACTGGCGCGCATCGAGCGTCGTCACGACGGTCGAAGGCGTCGAGCGCCAGAATTATCCTCTCGACGACATGATCTTCTCGCCCGCCGAGCAAGTGAGCATGTTGTCGCAAGACATGACGCTCGTGCCCGGCGATGTGATCGCGTGCGGCACGTCGATCGGCGTCGGCTCGATCAAGGACGGCGCGCGCGTGGATGTGTCGATCGCGGGCATCGGCACGCTGTCGAACGTGCTGGCCGCCTGAAGGAGCGACGCATGTCCGATGCTCTCGCCGGGGCGCTTTGCGTGCTCGCGGCGCTGTCGGCGGGTTCGTCGATGCGCATGGGCGCGGCGCGTTTGCGCGCGTGGGCGGTGGCCGGCGCGGTGATCGTCGCCGCTGCTTGCGCGAGCGGCGGGCCGGCTGCCATCGCGCCGCTGGCCGCGGCGCTCCTGCTTGCGGCTTTCGCGGGCTTGGCCGGATATCGATTCGACGGGGGCGCGTCCAGTGCATCGACGCACGCGTTGCTCGCCACGATCGCTTTCGTCGCATGGGTGCTGCCGGGCCTGAATGGCACGTGTGGGGTGTTGGCGGGCGGCGCGATTGCGGCGCTGGGTCATCTGATCTTTGCGCGGACGAAGCGCGAGAACCTGATCCTCCAGCCGCTGCATCTCGCCTGTGCCGGCGCGTGCGCGGCGCTCGCCTATGGGCTCGGCGCGCAACCGGGCGCGCTCGCCGTGGTGTCGGTCATTGCGATGGTCGCGCTCATCGGCGCGCATTTGTCGCTCGCGATGGGCGGCGCGGCGGGCGCACCTGCGGCGAGCCTGATGAGCGCAGCGGCCGCGGGCGGCCTCGCCCTTGCGGCGGCGATCGACGGCACGCATGGCGCGCTCGCCGTGGCGGCTGTCGGGATCGCGATCGGCTGCGCGCGGTCGGCGGCGCTCGTCGGCATCGTGCGCGAGGCACCATGAACGACAAGGCCGGCGCAGTGTCCCGCGCCGGCCCTGGTCTCGATGTGTCACGCGCACGGCAATCCGCGCATCAACGATCGCGGTTCCACAACGCGCCCAGCATGAAGCCCACCGCCGCGGCGATCAGCACGCCCTGAATCGGCTGATTCGCCACCGCGAGGCGCACGTTGTCGACAGTCTGCCCGTAGCTCTGCTGCAAGTTGCCGTACGCCTGCCGCACTTTGCCCTCGGCTTGCGTCGCTTCGTCGCCCGTCAGTGCGCCGACCGTGTCCTGCACCTTGCCGACGACTTTTTGCGCCACGCCTTCCACTTGATCCTGCACCATGGTGCCTCCCTTTGGTTGAGCGGTTTCTTCCTGAGTCCGGATTTGCCGGAACGCACCAGTGCAGCACGCCGCGTGCCTACGTCCGCTCACGCCGGCCCGATCAGGCTTTGGACGGTGTCGATCAGATCGTCGATCGAAAACGGCTTGCGGCGAAACTGCGCGTGCGGATGCTCGAGCGCCGGCGCATTGGCGGCCGCGCTCATCAGAATCACGGGCACGCGCGCGAGCCCGTCGCTTGCCGCCAGTTGCCTGACCAGCTCGACGCCGTCCATGTGCGGCATCATCCAGTCGGTAATGACGAGCGCGGGCGGATTCGAGCGCGCCGCGTCGAGCGCGATGCGCCCGTTGGACGCGGTCGAGACCTCGTAGCCCTCCATTTCGAGCACGAGCCGCCACGTGGTCAGAATGTCGAATTCATCGTCGACGACGAGGATCTTTTTCATGCGCGCGCGCCGGGGTCCGACACGGAGAGCGCGGGCGCGATCGACGGGTGTCCGGACAGCAGACCCGTCGGGCCGATGAAGCCTTCGCTCATATGCAGGCCGCGCGAGTCGATCGTGAGACGGCGAATCGCCGAATCGTGCGAGCCTTCGCGCTGCTTGACGATCGACACCATGCGATACAGCGCGGAATTCGCCTCCACATAGCGCATGAGCACGATGTTCTCCGTCATCGCGGACGCGCGCAGCGTCGTGGGCAGCCTCACCTCGCCGTAGAGCGGCATCTCCTCGGTGAGGATGGTGGTCACGCCCGCGTTGCGCAGGCGGTGCATGAGCGCGTTGAGAAAGAGCCCGAAGCGCTCGGTGCGGTTCGCGGACTGGAAAAATCCGTCGATACCGTCGACGACGAGCCGCGACGCATTCGCGTTTCTGACCGCGTTCATCAACTCGACGGCGAGCTCGTCGATCGCCAGTTCGACGGCCGGATGCCAGTGAATCACGAGGCGTCCGTCCTGGACGGCCGGCACGAGATCGATGCCGACCTCCTGCGCTTTCGCCAGCAGCCGTTCGGGCGACTCGTAGAGGCCGAAATAGACGCAGCGCTCGCCGCGCTCCACGCCGGCCTGCAGGAACTTGAGCGACACGAGCGTCTTGCCGACGCCCGACGGCCCGACGAGCGTGGTCGTCGAGCCGCGCACGACGCCGCCGCCGAGCATCTGGTCGAAATCGGGAAACGCGAAGCCGAGCCTGCTCTTGAAATCGGGCGGCCCTTGATCGTTCGCGGGCGACGCCTCGATGCGCGGAAACGTCTCGAGGCCGTGCTCGGTGATCTTGAAGAAGTGCTTGCCGAGCAGGTGATCGCGGGCGCGCAGCTTGTGGACCTCGATCTCGCGGGCGCGCCGCATGCCGGTGTTGTAGCGGTTCAGCTCGATGAGCCCGTCGACGAGCGTGTGCTCCGGATGCGGCTCGTTGCCCGACAGCGGCGCGAGGATCAGCGTCGTGCAGCGCGCGGCGCTCACGAATGCCGACAGTTCGTGGATGAACTGCGAAAGTTCGAGTTCCGTCGAGCTGAATTCGCGTGCACTGCGGAATCCGTCGATGACCATGAAGCGCGGCCGGCTCGTCTTGATGGTCGAGGCGATCAGCGCGAGAAAACCGGACAGGCCGTCGCGCATCAGTTCGTGATAGCCGGAGACGAAGAGCATCCGGTCGGAGATGGCGTCGGCGTTGTAGAACGAGAGTCCCTTCAGATGGGACAGAAGCTTGGTATGCGATTCGGCGATCAGGGTGATGTACAGCACCATGTCACCCTGCGCGACGCGATGAAAGCCGATTTGCGACGAGAGGATCGTCTTGCCCGCGCCCGCCATCCCTTCGATCAGATACAGGCCGCCTTCGACGAGGCCGCCGCCCAGAATCTCGTCCAGGCCCACGACGCCGGTCGTGACGTTGCCGTCGATGGGGCCGGACTGTCTGGTTCGATCGGTCGAGTGCTTGTCGTCTTGATTCATGGCATTTTCGTTTTTACTTGGCGATCCGGCATTTTTGCGATGGCGCATTATGGCCGAGTCTTGGCAAGCTGTGGCCGCCTGCCGTGCTGATGATCGCCGCCGCCCTGCCTTCCGTGGGCGGTGCCTTGTGTTTCCAGGGCGCTTTTTGCGCTTCCGCTATGGTCCTCGAACCATGCGCCGGCCGCGCGTGCGCGCACACATGAACGCCTGCGGCACGCATTTTTCACACCCGATCCCCGTGGCGGATGAGAAAGGCTGCCGCCGGGCAAGAAGTCTTTGAGAACTCTCTCATGGGCAGAAGGCGCGGCGACTGTTGAAATAACGAACCATGCAGTACACGGACGCCGTGTTTCCTCCGGCTGCTCCATTCCGGCGCTCGCGCGCCCTCATTGCCTTTTCCTTGCCATGCACCGTTCGCACCCGATCCCGGGCGCTCTCGCGCTCATTGCCAGCTTTTTCGCGCTTTTTGCCGCGGCCGCCGGGCCGGTTCACGCGGTCCAGCCTTTGCCCGACGCGGGCATTCTGTCGGCCGCGCCGTTCGACTTCCGCGCAGACCATGACATTTTCTCGCGCATGCCAGGCCTACCGGGCGATTCTCGCATTCTCAAACCGGTCGAAACCTTGCGCAGCGCGAGCGAGCCGCGATTGCAGCAAGACGGTTCCCGGCGCCAGCCGTCGATTTAAATCCGCGCGTTTCAAAGCGATTCAGGCGTCTGGAATCGGCGGCTTCACAGCGCCAATTCTTTTCGAGTGATGTGCTTTGCCGTTACGGAAGAATCGCAATGCAGCGCTGGGCTTATTACGTTGCGCTTCAGAAAAGAAAAATATGGCGCGTGACCAAAACACAAAATGACGGGCGCGCCGAACCCGTTTATTCCGATTTCGCTAAAACATCGATCACTCGCCGATGCGGGAATCAAGCGTATCAAGCTGCCGACAGGCAAATCTGCGCGCAGTGTGAGCGCGCCGAGCGGCTAGAAGCCGATCTCGATATTGCTCGCGCGCCGCAAGCCAGGCGACGGCTTGTCAGCCGGAGCAGCAGAACGCGATCCGCGAATTGCGCACCGGACGGGCCGCCGCGCAGGCGCAGCTTCAACCGCGGCAGACCCGCGTGCAGGAACTGCAAACGCAGTCCGATGGCGATCTCCCCGCGCCGGTCAAATAGGCGCTTTGAAATACGCATGAGAGGCGTCTTCAATTTGGGAGTTGTCCGCTTAAGCCGCGCAAATCGTCGGGCTACAATCCCGCAGCTTTTGGAGTGCTCATCGAAAGTCGAGCGCATCCGAATGACCCATGAATCCGCCTGCCGCCTCTGGCATGAGCCCAGGCCTGGAAATGAGGCGCGCTTTCGGCGGCTTCGCGCTTTCAAATTGACTCGCATGTACACCAAATTGCTCACGAAAACCCTTGCCGTTAGTCTTATCGCCGCTGCTGCACTTGCGGGTTGCTCGTCCACCACGGGACCGGCGTTCAATATCAGCCAAATTCAGACGTCGGATGGTCAAAAGGCTTACCGCGCCGAATGCTACGGTGTTTTCGAGAACGGCAGCGCCTGTATGGCCGCCGCTCAGAAGATGTGCGGCAATCAACCGTTGAATGTGCTCCAGACGCTCGCCGGTACTCAGACGCCGAACGATCCCCGCAACGTGATCTTCAATTGCGCGACGCCGGTGCAGGCGGCGCCGGTTGCGCCCGTGACCAGCACGCCGGCGCCCGAGCCGCAGCCGGCTCCCGTCAAGGCAGCGGCCCCCGCGCCGCGCAAGATCTTGCTGGACGAGAAGACGAACTTCGCCTTCGATAGCGCCGTGCTAACGCCGAAGGCCAAGGGCATTCTGAATCAGCTCGTCGCCGAGTCACAGGGTGCGAACTTCGCCTCCGTGACGGTCGAGGGCTATACGGATTCGACCGGGCCGAATGCCTATAACGTCAGTCTGTCCCAGCGTCGCGCGCAGGCCGTGCTCACGTATCTGAAAGAACGCGGCCTGCATGCCGACAATTACTCGGTGAAGGGATTCGGTAAGGCGAACCCGATCGCGTCGAACGCTACGAGCGTCGGTCGTGCGGAGAATCGTCGCGTGGAAGTCACGCTCACGCCGTAAAACGGCGAAGTACGTCGCTCACGAAAAAGCCCGCGAACCATTTCGGTTCGCGGGCTTTCTTATCTTTGCGCCGAGGACGGCCGGTTCAGAAGAGCGCGAGTTGCTCGCGACCCGGGCCGCCCTCCAGCGTGAGCAAGTGACGCTTGCGTTCCACGCCGCCGGCGTAGCCGGTCAATTCTCCGTCGCCGCCGATCACGCGGTGACACGGCACGATGATCGCAATCGGATTGCGGCCGTTCGCGCCGCCGACCGCCCGCGATGCGCCCGCGGGCAAGCCCAGTCGGCGCGCGAGATCGCCGTAGGTCCATGCTTCGCCGAAAGGGATCTGCCGCAGTGCATCCCAGACCTGCCGCTGAAACGCTGTGCCGTTGAGCGTCAACGGGATCGAAAACGCCTTGCGCACGCCAGAGAAGTATTCGCCGATCTGCTCGCGCGCCTCGCCGATTACGCGCGATGCGGGCGGCGTCTCGGACAGCGTCGGCTCCGGCAACCCGGCGGGAAAGTGCTTCTGCCCGAGAAAGAAGAGCCCGGTCAAGCAGTCGTCTTCGGCGCGATACAGGATGTGCCCAAGCGGACTCGGGCCGACATGGCATTCGATCACTTCGATTTCTCCGCGCGGCTGTCTCCGATCGCCGCTTCAGATAAACGGGTTGTCAGCGGTGCCTGACGGCGCGGCCGGTTCGTCGGGCAACTTCGCGGGCAGCGAGGCCTCGCTCTGCAATGCTTCGATGATCGCACCGAGCGCCTTCTGAAGCGCGAGCGCGTTGGCAAGTCCCGCCTTGTCGCGGGCAATCGTCAGATCGCCGCTGATCGTCAGTCGCTTCACGCCGTTTTCGATGTTGATCGCGTCGCCCGCGATGTTCATCACGTCCGTATCGTTCGCAAATGGTTTAAACACCTCGCAACCCTCCAATTCGTTTGTCCTTCAGTCCGTCCGGTATGCCGGGAAACGCGAGACCGCTCATCGCTTCCAGCTCGCGCACGGTTTTCATCGTGTACGTGTCCGTCGGCGTATTTTCAACCACCACCGCGAACGCAATCTGCCGCTGTGGCAAATAGACCACCTTGTACAGTTGCGTCGGCACGAACACGCGCGATTCGCCGATCGTCTGCAACTGACGGCCGGAAAAGAGCGGGCCGGTGACGACGAACGCTTCGCCCGATTCCTCCGTCAGCCTGCGCACCGCTTCCTCGATGCGCGACCAGATGCGCCGGTTGTTCGAGGGATCCTGCGGCACGATGTTCGCAAGCGAAAACGATTCGGCCATGCCTTGCTTGCTCGCGCGATCGCCCGCGGGGCTCATATGGCCGCGGTCGTAACCGCTCTTCTTGTAATCGGAAAGCTGCGCGCTCTCACCGGGCGGCAAGCGCTTTTCGACGAAGAAGCGATTGGTGCGCGTGTTGTTCTTTGCCTGATCGACACTGTTGGCGGTCAGATGTTCCGCCGACCAGAGCGGTCCTTTGGTGATGCCGGAGTGAAGCAGCGCGAAGTCGGTGTAGCAGACTTCCTGCGTCTCCGCGCGCATCTTAGAATTGACGACGACCGGCGCGCGGCCGTTGGGACTGAACTGCGGGCAGTCGCTCGCGGATGCGCCGATACTGACGAATGCGAAGAGCGCGGCGGCGAATGCCTTGATACGGAATGACATGCTTGTAAAGATCCAGACGACGATCGGGGCCGCAAGTATAAGCGCTGCAGACAGGGCGCGGGGCGGGCAGCGCGTGGGCGCGTGAACTTTCAAGCGCGCTAGAATGCGTCGGCCGACGTCATCTCGAAATGGAAAAAATGAATCCAGTGCGTAGCAAGCCGTCCGTCCTTCGTTCTGTCGTGTTGTCGCTCGCGATGTCCTGCGCTTTTCACGCCCATGCCGAGGACACCGCGCCAGCAGCCGGCAATGACGGCCCCGCCTACGGCCCCGAGCTGCAAGGCTTCGACTATCCGTATCCGGTTGCGCAATTCGCGCTCACGTCGCAGCGCCAGGTCGTGCGCATGGCCTATATGGACGTGCATCCGCTGCATCCGAACGGTCGCACCGCGGTGCTTCTGCACGGGAAGAATTTCTGTTCGGCGACCTGGAAGCAGACTATCGAAACCTTGACCGATGCGGGTTATCGCGTCATCGCGCCGGATCAGATCGGCTTTTGCAAGTCGACCAAGCCCGCGCGTTATCAGTACAGCTTTCAGCAACTCGCGCGCAACACGCATGCGCTGCTGACGGCGCTCGGCGTATCGAAGGCGACGCTCATCGCGCATTCGACGGGCGGCATGCTCGCAGTGCGCTATGCGCTCATGTATCCGCGCGAGACGCAGCAGCTCGTGCTCGTCAATCCGATCGGACTCGAAGACTGGAAGGCGAAAGGCGTGCCGTCGATATCGATCGACGACTGGTACGCGCGCGAGCTCAAAACGAGCGCCGATGGCATCCGCCGTTACGAGACGAACACGTACTATTCAGGGCAATGGCGCGCCGATTACGAACCGTGGGTGCAGATGCTCGCGGGCATGTATCGCGGGCCGGGCAAGGACATCGTCGCGTGGAACTCGGCGCTGCTCTACGACATGATCTACACGCAGCCGGTCGTCTACGAATTCGATCAGTTGAAGACGCCGACGCTGTTGCTCATCGGCGACAAGGACAACACGGCGATCGGCAAGGATCTCGCGCCGCCGGAAATCCGCCCGACGCTCGGCCGCTATCCGGATCTTGCGAAGCTGGCGAAGGAGCGCATCGAGGGCGCGAAACTCGTCGAGTTTCCCGAGCTGGGCCACGCGCCGCAGATGCAGGATCCGGCGACGTTCCACAAGGCGCTGCTGGATGGCCTCGCCGCACTTAAGCCGAATTCGCAGTAGTTCAGCTTCGATCGGGCGCGCACGACACGCGCTCGATCGCAGGCACCTGCACCGCCAGCGTGATGCCGCGCGCCACCATGAAAAGGGTGAGCGCAAGCCACAACCCGTGATTGCCGAGCGATCCCGCGAGCGCCCAGGCGGCGAGCAGAAACACCGTGAGCGAGACTGCCATCGCTTTCATGAGTTCGTGCGTGCGCGTTGCGCCGATGAACACGCCGTCGAGCTGAAAGCCCGCTACGGATGCGAGCGGCAGAACCGACGCCCACGGCAGATAGCGCGCCGCCGCCGCGTGCACGACGGCCTGATCGGTCAGCTTGCCGATGATCCATTCGCCGCTTATCCAGTAGACGATGGAAAAGCCCGCCGCGCCGATCGCGGACCAGAGCATCGTGATCTTCACCGCCTGCCGGAACGCGTGACGGTCGCGCGCGCCGGCCGCCGCGCCGACGAGCGCCTCGGCCGCGTGCGCGAAACCGTCGAGTCCGAAGGACATGAAGGTCTGGAAGTTCAGCAGGACGGCGTTGGCGGCGAGGATCGCATCGCCCTCGCGCGCGCCGAGATGCGCGAACCAGGCATACGAGCCGAGCAGACAGATCGTGCGGATGAAGATGTCGCGGTTGAGCGCAACCAGCCGCCTGAGCGCGTGCCCGTCGAAGAGTGAACGGGGCGCGAGCGGCGCGAGATCGCGCGGACGCAAATGCCAGAGAATCGCGACGCCGAGCGAGAAGCCGCAGAAATCCGCGAAGGCGGTCGCCGCGCCGATGCCCGCGATGCCCCAGTCGAAGCGATACACGAACAGCAGCACCGCGACGATGTTCACCAGATTGATGAAGATCTGCGTGACGAGCGCGAGCCGCACGCGCTGGCAGCCGAGCAAATACCCGAGCACGACATAGTTGCCGAGCGCGAACGGCGCGGCCCAGATGCGCGCATGACAATACGCGCGCGCGGTGTCCTGGACGGCCGCGCTGCCGCCCAGCGCGACGAGTCCGTAGCGGATGATCGGCATCTGTAGCGCGAGCACCGCCACGCCGATCGCGAGCGCGAGCAGCAGGGCGCGCAGCACGCTCGCGCGCAAGGCGTCGTCGTCGTGTGCACCGAACGCCTGCGCGACGAGCCCCGTCGTGCCCATGCGCAGAAAGCCGAAGCCCCAGAACACGAAGCTGAACACGAGCCCGCCGAGCGCGACGCCGCCGAGATACTGCGGTCCGTCGAAATGCCCGGCGACGGCCGTATCGACCGCGCCGAGAATCGGTTGCGTCAAATTGGCGAGGACGATCGGAAACGCGAGCATCAACACGCGCTTGTGCCAGTGCACGGGCAGCGCGGTGGTTCCGGGCGAATCGTTTTGCGGAGTCGTCTGCAAGGTGTTCGGGCTGGCGGTTCGTAACAAGGGCGTCATTGTCCGGAGCGGACGCGGACCACGCAACTTCACGCCAGCGCCGATAATGCGCGTCATGAGAACATTCGCGCTCTATGTCGTCACGGCCATTGCCGAGATCGCCGGTTGTTATTTTCCGTATCGATGGCTCAGGGAGGGCGGCTCGCCGTGGCTCGCCGTGCCCGGCGCGCTGTCGCTCGCGCTGTTCGCGTGGCTGCTCACGCTGCACGACACCGCGGCGGGGCGCATCTATGCGGCCTACGGCGGCGTGTATATCGGCGTGGCGATCGCGTGGCTATGGGCCGTCGAGCGCATCCGGCCGACGGCGTGGGATGTCGCGGGCGGGGCGATCGCACTCATCGGCATGGGCGTGATCGCGTTCCAGCCGCGCGTCTGACGCGGATCAGGCCTCCAGCGCCAGCAGCGCGAATGTCGCGAGCCAGTGCTCGCCCATGTAATCGCCCGCCACATGCGCAATGCCCGCCGCCAGATGTTCGCTCGCGGCCGCATCGAGCACCGCGATGCGCGCGTCGCCCGCAGGCAATGCCCGCGCGATCGTGCGCTGGCACCACGCGCGGGAAAGGTTCAGCCCGTCGAGGTGCGCGAGCTTGCCGTCGCTGCGATCGGTGACGGTGGCGGGCGCGAAGAGCGTCGCCGGTTCGCGTGCGGCAATGCGCGGCAGAAACCGGTCGAACCAGCCGACGAAACGCTCGTCCGGCAGCACATGGCGCATCAGCACGGCTTCCATCAGCGAAGGCGACAGGAATTCGTCGCCCGCCGGCTCCCACGCCTGACAGCTTTCGTCCTTCTCGAACCAGCGCAAGGCCGTCTCGCTGAGCAGGCGTTCGAAGCCCGCGTCGTGCGTGGCGCGCGCGTAGCCGATCGAGAGCGTCAGCGCGAACGCCATGTTGAAGTGCGTGCCGACCCGAAGCGGATACGTCGACTTCGGCAGAAAGTCTTCGAAGCGGGCGACGAACGCATCGGCGAGCGGGGCAAGCGTGCGGGCCCAGCGCGCGCCGTCCTCGGACTGCATCGAGCGGAGCTGCGCTGCGAGCGCGAGCAGCCACGCCCAGCCGTAGGGCCGCTCGAAGCCGCGCGCTGCGGGACGCTGCAGATACGCGACTTCGGCGGCGACGTTGGCATCGGTGAAATGCGCGTCGATCACCGCACGGATGCGCGGCGCCTCCGGCAACGCGGGAAAGCGGTCGTACAGCCGCGCGATCAGCCAGTAGCCGTGAACGCACGAATGCCAATCGAAGCTGCCGTAGAAGATCGGATGCAGCGCGCGCGGGCTTTGAACATCGGCGTCGCCCGCCATGACATGGTCGAGCTTGTTCGGATACTCGCGCGTCAGATGGCCGAGCGCGACCTGGGCGAACTTCGACGCAAGCGCGGCGTCGAGGGTAATCGGTTGATGCGGGTTCATGCGGTCCTCGTCGATGCGAATCGTGATCCCGAGACTTTATCGATAATTAGTTGGCGAAATCTTCGATCAGGGTAATCACCTAGGATGAATGGCCGAGGCATCGGCGGAACGCATCCAAAGCGCCGCATAAACCCGCCGCAAGGGCGGCGAATGCTTTTACGGCAAGCCTGAGCGAGCGACGGACGCCATTGCGCGGCGCGGCGCGACCGCGCGACTGCGCGAATTTTCTGACGCCATCCGGCCGTCTTTCGCGCGCCACGAACGCGCGCTTTCGTCCGAACCGTCGTATAAACTTGCGCCCGAACGCCGCCAAGAGCGTCCGGACCGGGGGACACGAGCCCCGGCACACGCCATCCAGACAGTGACCAAGAGATCAGAAAGAACATGACCGACCTTCCCGCTTATACCGCAGAGGACACCCGGCGCCGCGTTTTCGCAATCGTCGGCGCCTCGTCGGGCAACCTCGTCGAGTGGTTCGACTTTTACATCTACTCGTTCCTCGCGCTGTACTTCTCGGCGGCGTTCTTCCCGGGCGGCAACCCGACGGTCCAGTTGCTGAACACCGCGGGCGTGTTCGCGGCGGGCTTCCTGATGCGTCCGATCGGCGGCTGGCTTTTCGGCCGCATCGCCGACAAGCACGGTCGCCGCAACGCGATGATGATCTCCGTGCTGATGATGTGCGGCGGCTCGCTCGTCATCACCTTTCTGCCGACTTACGCGTCGATCGGCGCGTGGGCGCCGTTCCTGCTCCTGATCGCGCGCCTGTTCCAGGGTTTGTCCGTGGGCGGCGAATACGGCACGAGCGCGACCTACATGAGTGAAGTGGCGCTGCGCGGCCGGCGCGGTTTCTTCGCGTCGTTCCAGTACGTGACGCTGATCGGCGGGCAGCTTGCCGCGCTCCTCGTGCTGGTGGTGCTGCAACAGTTCCTGTCGACGGAAGAGCTGAAGGCGTGGGGCTGGCGCATTCCGTTCTTCATCGGCGCGTGCGCGGCGCTGGTTTCGCTCTACCTGCGACGCTCGCTCGACGAAACCTCGACCGCCGAAACGCGTCATCGCAAGGAGGCCGGCACGCTCGCGGGTCTCATGCAGCACAAGGCCGCTTTCATGACCGTCGTGGGCTTCACGGCGGGCGGCTCGCTCATTTTCTACACGTTCACGACCTACATGCAGAAGTACCTGGTCAACACGGCGGGCATGCACGCGAAAACCGCCAGCAACGTGATGACCGCCGCGCTGTTCGTCTATATGCTGCTGCAGCCCGCGTTCGGCGCGCTGTCGGATCGCATCGGCCGTCGCGCATCGATGCTCTGGTTCGGCGCGCTCGCGACCATCGGCACGGTGCCGTTGCTGCACGCGCTCTCGACGGTGGCGAGCCCGGTCATGGCGTTCGTGCTGGTCGTGATCGCGCTTGCGATCGTCAGCTTCTATACGTCGATCAGCGGTCTCATCAAGGCGGAAATGTTTCCGCCGGAAGTGCGCGCGCTGGGCGTCGGGCTGTCCTATGCGGTTGCCAACGCGGTGTTCGGCGGCTCGGCGGAATATGTCGCGCTGTGGCTCAAGTCGGCGGGCAGCGAATCGACGTTCTTCTGGTACGTCACGGTGATGTGCGCGATTTCGCTCATCGTCTCCTGGCGCATGCTCGATCCGAGCAAGGAAGGATATCTGCGCAACGAACCGTAAGCTTTCGGGCGGCGCGCGCGGCGGCAATGCAGCGTCGTGTCGCATGCGTGGCATCGAGCGGCGCGCGGTTATCCGCCACGCTTGCCGACGACGGTAGTATGGTGTTTTATGCGGTATGTGGACGGCGCACCGGTCGCGGTGCGCAGCGATATTCGGGAACCGGATATGCATGCGCGCGGATCTGGTGCGCGCAACGCCGATGCGCCCAATCGGACGCGTCGGTCTGCCTGGAGCCTGTTCATGGAAGATTTCGACGAAACGCTGTTCCTTGTCTGGCGAGCCAATATGAACGTGCTGGTCGGCTCGCCGGGAGGCGCTGCGCGCCTCGCGCGCATGATGAGCTTCTCGCCGACGTTCATGAAGCTGATCGTCGCCGGTCAGCGCGATTTCAACGAGGAGTTCGTGCGCGGTATCGAGCTCGTGACTGGCCTGCCGCCGCACTGGATGGACGAGCGCCGCACGCTGGAAGACGTGCCGCCGGACGTCCTGCGCGCGATCGACGAGGAAACGCCGATGGCCGTGTTTCGCGGCACGGCCCATCCCGCGCCGAAGCGCTCCGTGCTGCGCGGCCCGGAACCGCTGCTTTCCCAGACCGAGGCGACGCGCCGCGTCGCCGATCTCGCCCAGCAACAGGCCGAGATGAACCGTCGCGATCTGCTTTTTCGCAAGAATCGCGAACTGCTTTCACAGGATTTGCGCCGCCTGGAGCGCCAGCTCGGCCTGCTTCAGGTCGAAGGGATGCAGCCGAAGGTCGACGAACTCATCGCGTCGGATCGCATGAGCGAGGCGGCGAAGGCCGACCTGACCGGACGTCTCGAACAGATCGACAAGCACGTGAAGCTCTTACATCAGCATGTCGAGAAGCTCGTTGTGCTTCTTTCGAGCCCGGACGAGCCCGAGGGGGGCGAATAACTATTTCTTCCTGCCGTCCCTCGGGGTGTCCGGCTCGGGGTGCACGGCGATCGGGTCGCTCGCGGGAAAGGTTTCTTCCAGCGCTTCGTCGAGCAAGTCCTCTTCGTTATCCGGCTTCGGCTGGTCCTGTTTCGAACGTTCATCCCGGCTGACTTTCTTCATGGTGCGCTCCGTGATGCGAAGTGATCGTCGATCCAATATAGCAGCCCCGATGCGCCCTCGCAGTCAGCCTTCGCGGCGGTAATCCGCGGGGCGCACGCCCGTCCACTTCCTGAACGCGCGCCGGAACGCGCTCGGTTCCGCGAAACCGAGCGCATCGGCGATTTGCGGAATCGTCTCCTGCGTGTGCGCGAGGCGCGCGATCGCGAGGTCGCGTCTCAATGCGTCCTTGATCGCCTGATAGGTGAGGCCTTCCTGCTTCAGGCGGCGCCGCAGCGTCGCTTCGGCCATGTGGAGCGCCGCCGCGATGCTCTCGGCTTCGGGCCAGTCCGTCGGCGCGGTTTGCTTCAGGCGCGTCCTGACGCGCGCCGCGAGCGAATCCGGATTGCGATATTTCACGATGAAATTCGCCGGCGCGTCGCGCAGGAAGCGCTTGAGCGTGGCGGGCGTCTGCACGACCGGCAGCGCCGCGCATTCGGCCGACAGATCGACGAACGAGCGCGTCTCGCCGAAACGCAGATCGTTGCAGAGCATCAGCCGGTATTCGTCGCTGTCGGCGGGTTCGGCGCAGCGCATCTGCGCCGCCAGCACCGGAATGCGCCGCCCGACCAGCCAGCACAGCAGCCCGTACACGAGGATGAAACCCGTCGCGTAGGCGAACATCGTCTTGGGCGCGCCGGTGTCCTCGAGCCAGATGCGCACCCGCCTTTCGTCGATGTCGACCTCGAACCTCAGCTCATCCAGCACGATGCGCATGAAGTTCGAGATGCGTGCGAGCGCGTGCGCGCCGTCGCGCGAGGACAGCGCCGCGTGGCACAGCAGCACGAAGCTGCCGCGCCGCATCGGATGCGCATCCTGGCCGAAGAACTCGTCGTCGAGCGCGTCGGCGGTGGCGTTCCACAGCTTGCCGTACTGTACCGGCGACACGCGCGCGCGCGGTGATTCGAGCGTCGCCGGCGCGATGCCCGCGGCGGCCAGCAATTGCTCGCGCGCGACGCCGCGCGCCTCGGCGCATCGCAACGCCGCTTCGACGAGACTCGGCGAAATCGAATCGCGCTCGATCTTCTTTTTGGGACTTGGGGTTCTCACTAGGTGGCCAAAGCGCTCAGTTAGCGTGATCGTTTTGGGCATCGGCTAAGGTCCGGCGATTGCCTAGACTCGTGCTCAGACGGCCCATCCGCCCTTCATCGACCGACCCGGCGGCGGCCAGAAAGTGTATCCGATCGATCCAGCCCGCCGCGCCGGCCCAGCCCCATTCACCGAAAGACGAAACATGATCGACGCATTTCTCACCGAAGAGCAGCGCATGATCCGCGACGCCGCTCGCCAGTTCGCAACCGAAGTGCTCGCGCCGAATGCGGGGCAGTGGGACAAGGACGGCGCCATTCCCGATGCCGTCGTGCGGCAACTGGGCGAGCTCGGCCTGCTCGGCATGATCGTGCCCGCGGAGCTCGGCGGCACCTTCAGCGACTACACCGCCTACGCACTCGCGATGGAAGAGGTCGCCGCCGGCTGCGCATCCTGCGCCACGATGATGAGCGTGCACAACTCCGTCGGCTGCGGTCCGATTCTCGCCTACGGCACCGACGCACAAAAGGCCGAATGGCTGCCGAAGCTGGCGAGCGGCGAGATCATCGGGGCGTTTTGCCTGACGGAGCCGCAGGCCGGCTCGGAGGCGAACAATCTGCGCGTGCGCGCCCTCGAGAAAGACGGCAAGTGGGTCATCTCCGGAAGCAAGCAGTTCGTGACGAACGGCAAGCGCGCGGGCGTGGCGATCGTCTTCGCCGTCACCGATCCCGATCAGGGCAAGCGCGGCATCTCGGCGTTCATCGTGCCCACGAACACGCCAGGCTTCAACGTCGGCGCGCCGGAGCACAAGCTCGGCATCCGCGCGTCCGATACCTGTCCGATCACCTTCGACGATTGCGCGATTCCCGCGGCCAACCTGCTCGGCAAGCGCGGCGAGGGCCTGAAGATCGCGTTGTCGAATCTGGAGGGCGGACGCATCGGCATCGCGGCGCAGGCGCTTGGCATCGCGCGCGCGGCTTTCGATGCGTCGCGCGCCTACGCGAAAGAGCGCGTGCAGTTCGGCAAGCCGATCCACGAGCATCAGTCGGTCGCGAACATGCTCGCCGACATGCAGACGCAGATCAACGCCGCGCGCCTCCTGATCCATCACGCGGCGCGCATGCGCACGGAAGGCGTTCCGTGCCTGTCGGAGGCATCGCAGGCGAAGCTGTATGCGTCGGAGATGGCCGAGCGCGTGTGTTCCGATGCGATTCAGATCCACGGCGGATACGGCTATCTGCAGGATTATCCGGTGGAGCGTCATTATCGCGATGCGCGCATCACGCAGATCTACGAAGGCACGAGCGAAGTGCAGCGGATGGTGATCGCACGCAACGTTTGACTCGCGCTTAAAAAAACAGCCTTGCATCGGACCGGAGACGCAATGAACGACGCCCACGCTTTCATCGAAGCACGAGACTTTCTGTTTGCTCATCGCACCGATTACGACACCGCGTATCGCGACTTCAGATGGCCGTCGCTCGATCGCTTCAACTGGGCGCTCGACTATTTCGACCCGATGGCGCGCGGCAACGATGCGCCCGCGCTGCATATCGTCGACGAAAGCGGCGGCGAGACGCGTCTTTCGTTCGCGCAGATGAGCGAGCGTTCGGCGCGCGTCGCGAATCATTTGCGCGGCCTGAACGTGAAGCGCGGCGAACGCATCCTGCTGATGCTGCCGAACCGCGTCGAGCTATGGGACACGATGCTCGCCGCGATGAAGCTCGGCGCTATCGTCCTGCCGGCGACCACGCAGCTCGCGCCGGCCGATTTGCGCGACCGCATCGCGCTCGGCGGCGTGCAGCACGTGATCGTCGATGCGGCGGAAACACCGAAGTTCCATGACATCGGCGTGCCCGGATTGCGCATCGCCGTGGGCGGCGCGAAAGAGGGCTGGCTTGCGTTTGAGACCGCTTACGATGCATCGCCGGAATTTGTTTCGGATGCCGTAACGAACGCGAACGATCCCTATCTGCTGTATTTCACGTCGGGCACGACGTCGAAGCCGAAGCTCGTCGCGCATACGCATCAGAGCTATCCGGTCGGCCATCTGTCGACGATGTACTGGATCGGCCTGCAGCCCGGCGACGTGCACTGGAACATCAGCTCGCCCGGCTGGGCGAAGCATGCGTGGAGTTGCTTCTTCGCGCCCTGGAATGCGCAGGCGTGCGTGTTCATCTACAACTTCAGCCGTTTCGATGCCGCCCGCGCGCTCGATGTGCTCGTCCGATACGAAGTGACGACGCTCTGCGCCCCGCCGACCGTGTGGCGCATGCTCGTGCAGGAACCGCTTGCATCGTACGAAGTGAAGCTGCGCGAGATCGTCGGCGCGGGCGAGCCGCTCAATCCCGAAGTCGTCGAGCGCGTGCAGGCGGCCTGGGGCGTGCCGATCCGCGACGGCTACGGCCAGACCGAAACCACCGCGCAGATCGCGAACACGCCGGGCCAGCGGCTCGTGCCGGGCTCGATGGGCCGTCCGCTGCCGGGGTATCGCGTGGCGCTGCTCGACCCGGACGGCCATCCGGCGGAGGAAGGCGAGATCGCGCTCGTGCTCGATCCGCCGCCGCTCGGCCTGATGACCGGTTACGCGGACAATCCGAAAGCCACCGGGAACGCGATGCGCGGCGGCTTCTATCGAACGTCGGATGTCGCGGCGCGCGGCGCGGATGGCTACTTCGTCTATGTCGGCCGCGCGGACGACGTGTTCAAGTCGTCGGATTACCGGTTGAGCCCGTTCGAACTGGAAAGCGTGCTGATCGAGCACGAGGCGATCGCGGAAGCGGCCGTCGTGCCGAGTCCCGATCCGCTGCGGCTGTCGGTGCCGAAGGCGTTCGTCACGCTGCGGCACGGCTATTCCATCGGGCCGGAGCTGGCCAAGAGCGTGTTCGCGTTCTCGCGCGAGCGGCTCGCACCCTACAAGCGCATCCGGCGTCTGGAATTCGCGGAATTGCCGAAGACGATTTCCGGCAAGATCCGCCGCGTCGATCTGCGCAGGCAGGAGATCGCGCGCACGCAGGATGGCGCGCGCGGCGAGTTCGAGTTCTGGGAAGAGGACTTTCCGGAACTGCGTCAGACCAGCAAAGCCGACTAAAGGAATCCCACGATGATCGAAGTCACGCGCGACGGTCCGACCGTCACGATTCGTCTCGCCCGCCCGCCGGCCAACGCATTCACGGCCGATGGTCTCGCGACGCTGCAGGAAACCGTCGACGGCCTCAACCGCGATGCCCACGTGCGCGCGATCGTCGTGACCGGCACGGGCCCGAAGTTCTTCAGCGCGGGCGCTGACCTCAATCAGTTCGCCGATGGCGACAAGGCTCACGCGCGCGTCGCCGCGCAGCGCTTCGGCGCGGCATTCGAGGCGTTGCAGAACGCGCGCGCGGTGACCATCGCCGCGATCAACGGCTACGCGATGGGCGGCGGGCTCGAATGCGCGCTTGCCTGCGATCTCCGCATCGCCGAGGAACATGCGCAGATGGCGCTGCCCGAAGCGTCGGTCGGACTGCTGCCGTGCGGAAGCGGCACGCAGACGCTGCCGTGGCTCGTCGGCGAAGGCTGGGCGAAGCGCATCATCCTGACGGGCGAGCGTGTGGATGCGCAGACCGCACTGCGCATCGGTCTCGTCGAGGACGTGGTCGCGAGCGGCGGCGCATACGAAGCCGCGCTGAAGATCGCGGCCCGCGTCGCGTCGATGAGCCCGGACGCCGTCGCGTACTCGAAGCCGCTGATTCACGCCGCGCGCGAAGGCATACCGCGCCGCGCTGCATTGGCGCTGGAACGCGAGCGCTTCGTCGATCTTTTCGACGGCGCGAATCAGCGCGAAGGGGTGGCCGCGTTTCTCGAAAAGCGCAAGCCGCAGTGGGGCGCGTCATGAGCACGCAGGGACTGTTGCATGACGCGCCGGAAGTCGGCTTCGAGATCGTCAATCGCGTGGCGATCGTCACGCTTGACCGGCCGCACGCGTTGAACGCGCTGTCGCACGACATGATCGCGCGCCTCACCGAACGCTTCGCGCAGTGCGCGGGGGACGCGTCGATCGCAGCGGTCGTGCTGCGCGGCGCGGGCGACAAGGCGTTCTGCGCGGGCGGCGACGTGCGCAAGCTCTATCACGCGGCGCGCAGCGATCCGCATCACGACACGCCGTGGCTGAAATTCTTCATCGACGAATATCGGCTCGATTTCACGGTGCATCGTTTTGCGAAGCCCGTGATCGCGCTGATGGACGGCATCGTGATGGGCGGCGGCATGGGGCTCGCGCAAGGCGCGGCGCTGCGCATCGCGACCGAGCGCACGCGCATGGCGATGCCCGAGACGCGCATCGGCCTGTTGCCCGATGTCGGCGCGACGCACTTTCTGCGCGTGCTGCCGCGCGATCTCGCGCTCTACGTCGGCCTGACGGGCGCGCGTCTATCGGGCGCCGATGCGAAGCGCGTCGGGCTCGCCGACGAATGCGTGCCATCGACATGGCTGCGCGGCTTCGTCGAGCGCCTCGACAACATGCGCTGGGACGATACGCAGGACGCAATGACGCAATTGAAGCGCGTGTTCGTGCCGGCCGCGAACATCGAACGTCACGCGCCGCTCGACGATATCCGCGTGCACATCAGGCGCCATTTCACCGCGTGCGCGACGGGCGGCGTGGAGCGCATCGTCGCGTCGCTGGCGATGGATGAATCGGACTGGGCGCGCACGACGCTCGCCACGCTCGAAAGCCATTCGCCGACGATGCTCGAGGTGACGTATCACGCGCTCATGCGCGGCCGTCAGATGACGCTTGCGGATTGCTTTCGCATGGAGTTGGGGGTCGTGTACCGCGCAATCGACGACGGCGATTTCATCGAAGGCGTGCGCGCGCTCATCATCGACAAGGACGAGCGGCCGCGTTTCGCGCCGACGACACTCGCGCAGGTGCGAGCGGAGCGTGTGCAGCACTTTCTCTCATCGCCGTGGCGCAGGGACATGCATCCGCTCGCGGACCTGGGCGCGTGATCGTCTGAGGGAAATCGCAAGCAAATGTATCTGCGGCGAACCGGCGAAATGACCGGTGGTCGAACGGGGCTTATCGACCATCGGACAATTCAAGAGGGGAACCGACCATGTCGAACCGTACGTCACGGATCGCAGTCTTGTCGGCCGGCATCGCATTCGCGTTGATCGCGCCGGCCGCATCGTATGCACAACTCAATCTCCAGCAGTTCGGCTTCGGCAGCGGCAAGGCCGATGTGGCGGCAGGCGCGAACGGCGCGACGCAGCCCTCCGCGTTGAACTCGCTCGTGCAGGGCTATCTCGGCGCGAACCAGCAAGTGCTCTCGGGACAATCGACTCTCGCATCGGCGATGGGCATGTCGAGCGTCGCGAGTCAGGCGCAATCGGCGGCGGGCTTGTTATCGGGGGCATCGGGCGGAAGCGGCGTGCCGAGCACGAGCGTGCTGTCGCAACTCGGCGGCACGCAGCAGAGCGTGTCGCAATCGCTGATGCAGGCGTTCACGAGCGGCTCCACGCCGCCGCCGACGGCTGCGAGCAAGCAAAGCTTCAGCGACGGTCTCGGTTCGCTCGGGCAGGGCGTGAAGCAGTACGCCGGCCTGCAATCGGATCTCGGCTCGGTGACGAATTCGATGAACATGTCGTCGCTGTTGCAGGCCGGCTCGAATCCGGCGACCGCGCAGGCTGCGAGCTATATCGCGCAATCCGCGCCCGGACAGTTGCAGTCGCTGGTGCAGACGCTCTCGCAAGCGGTGCAGTACGCGAAGACCAACGGCATTTCGGTACCGTCCGTCGCTTCAGCGGCATTGAGCGGCGTGAAGTGATGCGTGCGTGACGTGTGCGGCGCGGTAATCATCCGCGATCCGCGCCAAAGGGAAGCGGCGGGCTCAGGGACGGGCCACGCCGCTTTTTATTGATCCCGCACGATCTCAGTGACTGGCCGCCTGGCGCATCACGAGACGCCTGAGCATGGGCAGCGCTTGCGGCCGGCGCGCTTTGCGCATCAGCGGCGGGAGATACGAGATATCGGCGATATCGGCGAGTTCTTGCGCGTGCGGGTCCGCGTCGAGCACTTCCAGCGCGGGCGGCTCGACCGGCTCGGCATTGACGTGCTCCGGCTTGTCGACCGCGATGCCGAGCGAATGACGTACATCCACGCCACGGATATGCGCCTTATAGCCGGCGTCGGCGAGCAGGCGTTCGCGTGATTTCCAGAACTCGATCCCGGACGGCGTCATGGGATGCATCGACACGTATTCGACCACGATTTCATAGCCGCGGACTTTCGGATAGTTCAGCAGCAATTTGCCTGAACGAATGTAACGGATGTAGCGGTCGATCTTTTTCGTGAGCAAATCCAGGTGCTCCTTTTCGTCGCGCCAGTCGAGATCATCAAAGAGTCCGACATACACGCGCCCGTAAAGAACATTCACTCCGATGTAATCGATGGCGTCCACGTCACGCAAAGACATGGTCAATCCCCTGCGCCCTCAAAGGGCAAATCACGATGGATTGCATTGTAGCGGATTCAACTTGCCAATTAATCGAGAAACACGGCATTAACTGGGAGAAGGTCTCATTTTCGTAAGAGTCCGAATTCTCGATTTAAGTGGAATCTTATTGTCGCGAACAAAATCAACAAAGCGCCAATATATTTATCATTCAGGTCTGTCTTCTCGATGCATCCGCAAGATCCCGTGTGGACGGGGCTTTCGCGATTTCTTCATTGCTCATCGCCTCGACTTGCGCAAGCGGCGGCTGTTCATTGATCCACGCATCCAGAATCGTCGACGTCACCGCGAGAATGACTGGGCCGATAAATAATCCGACTATTCCGAACGCAAACATGCCGCCGAGCACGCCGGAAAGAATCAGCATCATCGAAAGATTCACGCCGCGTTTGATGAGAATGGGCCGCAGGAAGTTATCGAGCATCGCAATCATGATCGACCACACGAGCAGCAGCGACGCGGCGATATTCGAGCCGTGCCAGAAAAGAAACGCGACGCCGCCGAGCAACGGCAGCAGCGGGCCGATCTGCGCCAGACACAGCATCAGCATGATGGCCGTGATGATGCCCGCCGCCGGCACGCCCGCGACCGCGAGCCCGATGCCGCCTAGCGCCGACTGCGTGACCGCCGTCACGACGATGCCGAGCGCCACCGCGCGGATGGCGAGACCGGCGAGCTTGACGGCTTCCGCGCCGCGCTGTGCCGCGATGCGCGTCGCGAAGCGCGTGACGAATCGTCCCGCCGCCTCGCCGTTCATGTACAGGATGCCGGAGATGATGACGGTGATGACCATGTGCATCACGAACACGCCGACGACCGCGGCATGCGACAGCATCCAGCGGGCGGCGATCGTCACGTAGGGCTCGAGTTTCGCGAGCAGGCCGCCCGGGCCCGCATCGGACAGCGACTGCCATTCGCTCGCGATGCGCGCGCCCGCGAGCGGAATGTCGTGCACCCAGCCCGGCGGCGGCGGCAGCGCGTAGGAAGGCAGGCTCTTGATGGCCGCCATGATCTCGCCGCCGTGCAACGCGAGTGTCGAGATCGCTTCATAGAGCGGCAGCACGATGACGATCAGAAGGATCAGCAGCATCACGGTCGTCGCAATCCAGCGGCGGTTGCCGCAGCGGCGCTGCACGGCGAGCATGAGCGGCCAGGTCGCGACGACGATCGTCGTGGCCCAGATGAGGCCCGGCAGAAACGGGCGCAAGATGTACAGGCTGCCGACCGTGAGCGCGGTCAGGATCGTGATGACGAGCAGGATCCGCGCGATATCCACCGGCTGGCGGGGATTCGGATTCGGTTGCCCGTTGGATAGGATTGGCATGGTGCGTCCGGATAAAAGTGATGGTCGATGCGGCGCCCGGCTACGGGCATGGCGCGCAACGCGTGATGAACAAGCGACATGCGAAAGCCGGCGTCCGGCAAGCCGCTACCGCGTAACGGGCGCAATCATAACGGCACTCCAATCCATACTACTAAAAATCGGGGTGCGCCTGCCCCTGAAATACCTTTCGTCGATGCGTGACGCGTCGAACGAAGTCTTTGCACGAAATCTGGAAATGCCTTTTTGAATTGCCTATTCTTTGGTGCGGGCGCAGAAGAGGGCAGGCTATGTTCCGCCGCGCACCGCGAGGAACAACACAAGAACGATCTGGGAGACTGACATGGCCGGTTTTTCCCGCACCTCGCTCGTTGCGCTGACTGTTGCCTGCGGTGCTGTCGGTATCGTGACATCCCATGGCCGGTGCCGAGTCCGCTGCGATCCGCCTCGCAGCAGCAGCTCGACGGCGCAGCGGGCGACAGCGCCTCGTGGCGGCATTCGAACGGATCGTATGCCGAAGCGCGCTATGCGCCTGCGACGCAGATCAATACCTGGAATGTGGCGAAGCACAAGCCCGCGTTCATCTTCCAGACGGCCGTGATGGAGTCGATGGAAACCGCGCCGATCGTCTCGAACGGCGTGATGTTCCTCACCCCGTCGTACAACCACGTCTATGCGATCGACGCGGTGACGGGCAACGAGTTCAGGCATTACAAGCACAAGATGGGACCGGTCACGACCTTCTGCGGCGGCCCGAACAATCGCATTTCCGACGCGATGATTCCGCCGGAAGGCGTGTGGACCCTGCCGACACCGACCGGCGCGCGCATGCTGCCCGGCGCCGCCACCGGACGCAAGCTCTGGGCGTTCCAGTGCGGCGCTGGCGTCAATGCGCCGGCCGTGCCCTATATGCTGAACGGCAAGCAATACATCGCGGTCGCGGCGGGCGGCAATACGCTGCTCGGCTTCAAGCGCGGCAATAGCCTGCTCGTGTTTGCGCTGCCGTGATGCCGACGCGCACGAAACGTCTGCGGGTCTGGCTCGTCTACGTGTTGTGGATCGTTGCGTGCCTGCTGCTGTCGCTGCCTTCGCGGTCCCGCGCGGATGCGCGGGCGGCTGCCACGAAGGCTGCCGTCTGCACGTCGTGTCACGGGCTCGGAGGCAACTCGACGACGGGCGACTATCCCTCGCTCGCGGGACAGACGTCGCGCTATCTCTATCTGCAATTGCGCGACTTCAAGGCGGGGCGCCGCAGCGATCCGCGCATGTCGCCGATGGCCGCGAATCTCACACCCGGCGACATGCACGACCTCGCCGATTACTTCGCCGCGCAAAAGCCGATCGCCACCGACTTCAAGGCGGACCCGGTGAAGGTCGAGGCGGGCAGGAAGAAGTCCGAAGAGATTCGCTGCACGATGTGCCATCTCGGCGGCTTTTCAGGGCAGAACGAAATTCCGCGCGTCGCGGGGCAGCAGTATCCGTACATCGTGAAGCAGTTGCAGGACTTCCGTGACAGGAAGCGCACCAACGACGCGGGCAACATGACGAGCGTGTCGAAGAATCTCACGGACGCGGACATCGAGAACCTGGCGAATTACATCGCGAATCTGCAATGACGCTTTCGAAGGCGCACATAACGATGACAAGAACCCTTCGCTTGCCGGCGCTCTCGCTGTCGATGATGTGGCGGGCACGATCGCTTACGCGCAGCAGGACGCCTACACGCTCAACGAACGCCTGCTGTCCGCCACCCGCGACGGCGATCAGGCAGCCGTCACGCGTCTGGTTCGGATGACCCTGGTTCGATCGTGATGCCGCGTGCGCTCATGCCCAATGCCCTTCGGCCCTACGCCAGGTCGGCCCGCGCTGCACCCATGGACGCGGCATCCAGCGATAGCCCCCGTGGACCGGCCGCCAGTGGCCCGTCGCCCAGACAGAGGCCGCGATGCCAGCGCCCCGGGTCACATGCGTAGCCCGCGCGCGGAGGCGGTTCGACGCGCGGCGGCGCGGCGGGCGCGATGACGATGGCCTGCGCGTCGGCAGGGCTGATGTGCAGGGCGGCGAGCGGAATCGCGACGACCGGCGCGAGCACGGCGGCCGAAAGCGCCGCGCCCAGCGGCGAGTGTGTTTTTCTCATGACGTGTCCCGTCGATTCAGGTTGCGACGAGACATCGAACGCAGTTATAACCGGGTCTTACGCGAACGCGTCGATCCCTTCGACGAGACGCTCAGCGAGGCGCGGCTGCCGCAATTGCTGCGTCCACCATTGCAGCGCGCGCCCTTCGTGATCGCCGCGCCATGCGACGTACAGGACGTTCGGCTCGCGCGGATCGGCGGTTTCCTTCTCGACGAGTTCGCCGCGCGCAAGCAGCGTTTTCACGCGATGCCGTGGCACCCAGCCCGTGCCGAGCCCTTGCCGCTGCGCGAGAATTTTCGCGCGCATCGTCGGCACGGCGAACGCGGCCTGGCCGCCGAGCACCCCGTATGCGCGCCCCGCCGAGCGCGACGAATCCGCGACGACGACCGCCCGATGCGCCGCGATCTGATCGCGCTTGAGCGGCCCGCGCACCGTCGCAAGCGGATGGCGCGGCGACACTGCGAACGCCCATTGCATCACGCCGAGCTCGAACCAGCGCAGGCCGGGGATCGCCGGCGGCTCGTTGGTCGCGCCGATGATCAGATCCGCGCGGCCGTCGCGCAAGGCTTCCCAAGTGCCGCCCAGCACTTCATGGGTGATGCGCAGCGCGACGCCGGAATCGAGCGCATCGAACGCCTGCACGACCGGCAGCAGCGTTTCGAATTCGAGAATCTCGTCACAGACGATCCACAGCCGGTCTTCCCAGCCGCTCGCGATCTGCTTCACGCGCTGCGCGAGGCGCGATACGTCGAGCATGAGACGCGATGCTTCATCGGCGAGAAGATGGCCGGCGGGCGTCAGTTCCAGACGATAGCGGCGCCGGTCGAAGAGCAGCGCGTCGAAGCGCGTTTCCAGTTGCCGCGCGGCATGCGACACCGTGGACGGCGCCTTGCCGAGACGCGCCGCCGCGCGCGAAAGGCTGCCGGTTTCGCGGATCGCGTCGAGCAGCGAGAGTTCTTCCTCTGACAACATGTTCGACTCCATCGAACGAGTTCATCGTCCGGATCGTACGGCAAAAGCGGTGCGGCGGATCAACATGAGCGTCATCGGGATAACCCAACTTTCGATGGAGCTGAACGATGAACGCCTTCCTGCACACTATGCGCCGCGCCGCCGGCGTGCTTCTCGCCGCCGCCGCCCTGCAGCCGGTCGCGCATGCCGCAAACGCGCCGCGTGCGCCTCAGGCGGCCGCCGCCGCGAGCGCGATCCAGTCCCGCACGATCGATGCGAACGGCGTCGGGATTCACTATCTGCAAGCCGGCCACGGCGACGCGACGCCCGTCGTGCTGCTGCACGGCTACACGGAGACGAGCCGCATGTGGCAGCCGCTCGTGACGCGTCTCGCGGGCGAGCGCGTCGTGATTGCGCCCGATCTCCCGGGCGCGGGGGGCTCGGCGATGCCGGCTTCCGGCTACGACAAGAAAACGCTCGCGCAAGACATTCACGCGATGGTCCAGGCGCTCGGGTTTCGCAAGGTCAAGCTCGTCGGGCACGACATCGGGCTGATGGTCGCGTATGCGTACGCGGCGCAATATCCCGACGAAGTGGACAGCATCGTGCTGATGGACGCGTTCCTGCCCGGCGTCGGCGACTGGCAGAAAGTCTGGCTCTTACGCGACAAATGGCACTTCAACTTCTACGGCGACACGCCGGAAAAGCTCGTGCGCGGCCGCGAGCGCATCTTCTTCGAGCACTTCTGGAACGACTTCGCCGCCGATCCCGCGCGTTCGGTGAGCGAGGCGGATCGCCGTTACTATTCGGCCCAGTACGCGCGCAATGGCCGCATGCGCGCGGGCTTCGAGTATTTTCACGCGTTCCCGCAGGACGCGAACGATTTCGCCGCCTTTGCCCGAACGCCCCTGCAGATGCCGATGCTCGTGCTCACGGGCGAACGCGCGTCGGGCACGTTCCTGATCGATCAGGCGAAGCTCGTCGCGACCAACGTGCAGGGCGTGGTCGTACCGGGCGCGGGCCACTGGCTGATGGAAGAAGCGCCGGACGCGACGATCGCGCAACTCGTGCGCTTCATCGACGCGCCTTCATCGAACTGAGATGCAGCGATGCCGCGGCGCGCGTCTTGCGCAGCGGCGCTCAAGGAGAACGGAAATGGGACTTCTCGTCGACGGAAAATGGCAGGACAAATGGTACGAAACGGCGTCGACGGGCGGGCGCTTCGTGCGCAAGGACGCTGCCTTTCGCAACTGGGTGACGGCCGATGGCGCGCCGGGGCCGAGCGGCGAGGGCGGTTTCGAGGCTGAAGCCGGTCGCTATCACCTGTATGTCAGCCTCGCGTGCCCGTGGGCGCATCGCACGCTCATCGTGCGCGCCCTGAAGGGGCTGGAAGCCATGATCGACGTATCGGTCGTGAACTGGCTGATGCTGGAACACGGCTGGACCTTCGACGACGGTCCGGGCGTCGTGCCGGACACGATCAACGGCGCGCGCTATCTGCATCAGGTCTACACGGCGGCCGATCCGCATTACAGCGGCCGCGTGACCGTGCCGATCCTGTGGGACAAGGCGCGCGGGACGATCGTCAGCAACGAATCGTCGGAGATCATCCGGATGCTGAATTCGGCGTTCGACGGCATCGGCGCGAAACCCGGCGACTACTATCCGCGCAAGCTTCAGGACGACATCGACGCGCTCAACGCCCGCATCTACGACACGGTGAACAACGGCGTCTACAAGGCGGGCTTCGCGACGACGCAAGCCGCGTACGAGGAAGCGGTGATGCCGCTTTTCGAGACGCTCGATTTTCTCGAAGAACGCCTGAGCACGCGTCGCTACCTTACGGGCGAGCGTTTCACCGAAGCAGATATCCGCCTTTTCACGACGCTCGTGCGCTTCGACGCGGTGTACGTCGGCCACTTCAAGTGCAATCTGCGGCGCATCGCGGATTATCCGAATCTCTCGCGGTTCGCGCGCGAGATCTACCGGATGCCGGGCGTCGCGGCCACGGTGAACTTCGAGCACATCAAGCGGCATTACTACGAGAGTCATCGGACGATCAATCCGACGGGCATCGTGCCCGCCGGACCGGCGCTCGATTTCGACGCAGCTCAATCGTACTGATACACGCCGCGCTTCGTCTTGCGGCCGAGACGCCCCGCCGAGACGAGTTCGCGCAGCAGCGGGCACGCGCGGTACTTCGAATCGCCGAAGTCCTTGAGGAACACGTCCATCACCGAGAGGCATACGTCGAGGCCGATCAGATCCGCGAGCGCAAGCGGGCCGATCGGATGATTCGCGCCGAGCTTCATGCCCGCGTCGATTTCCTCCGCGCTCGCGACGCCTTCGTAGAGCACGAAGAACGCTTCGTTGATCATCGGCACGAGAATGCGGTTGACGACGAAGCCCGGAGAGTTGCGCACGCCGATCGGCGATTTGTCGAGTTTTTCGGTGAGTTCGCGCACGGCGGCAGCGGTTTCATCGCTCGTCTGCACGCCGCGAATCACTTCGACGAGTTGCAGCAGCGGCACCGGATTGAAGAAGTGCATGCCGATGAAGCGCTCGGGCGCGGCGAGCGTCGCGGCGAGCGCGGTGATCGAAATCGACGACGTGTTCGACGCGATGATCGCATCGGCGCGTGCAGCCCCTTCGATCTGCTTCAGGATGCGATTCTTGAGCTCGGCGTTCTCCGTCGCGGCTTCGATCACGATGTCGGCGTTGGCGAGGCGCGCGTAATCGGTCGATGTCTCGATGCGCTTTAACGCTGCATCGCGCGCGGATGCTTCCAGCTTGTCCTTCGACACGAGCCGCTCGAGGCTGCCCGTGAGCGCGGCGACGCCCTTGGCGAGTGCGGCGTCGGTGACGTCGATCAGCACGACCTCGAAGCCCGCGACGGCCGCGACCTGCGCGATGCCGTTGCCCATGGTTCCCGCGCCGACGATACCGACGGTCTGAATCTTCATGCTTTTGCTTCTCCTTGATCTGCGCCGGCCGGAAGCGGCCGGCAAACCGGAAAGGGTCGAAAGCGCGCGATGCGCATCCAGGCGTCGATTCTAACCAGTGGAAAAGGCTGCGGCGTTACCCGAAAGCCGTCAGATCTTTAGGGGCGATGCCGTTTGCATGACAGAAGGCGGCGTAACGTTCCCAGCCGCTCTTCCAGTTTTCAGCGGCGAGGACGTGGCCGCTGTCGTTCACGAAGAGCAGTTCGCCCTGGATGATGTTGAGCGTGACGATGTCCGCGCTGCCCGAATCCCCCGCAAGCGCTTCCGGCGTATGACTCGACCCCGCTGTCTCGTACACGATGCTCCCCGGCCCCGCGATCCAGTCGTGCTCGCGGTACTTCCAGCGCCCCTCGACCGTATAGACGATCACGGTTCCCGTATGCCGATGCCGGGGCATCTGGCCTTTCGCCGGCGCCTTCATGAGCGCGATGACCTCGCCGCGGATCGGATCCAGCTTGAAATACTTGACGAGCACGCGCTCGCTATACGGTGTGAACGGCACCCACGGCAGGTCCGCGTCGTTGAGGCAGGTGGTCTGGATCTGTTCGAACAGCATGATGTCGGCTCCCGGTATTCAGCAGTGCATTGTAGGCAGTGCCGGGCCCGGCGAACATCGGCCGAACGGACGACCCCTTTCGTCCAAGCCGGATCGCGCGGTATCTGATATCGTCCACGCCATGCCAACCATCATCACTGTTTCCAACTTGTCCAAGACCTACGGGTCGGGCTTCCGCGCGCTCCGGGACGTGAATCTGGAGATCCGCCGCGGCGAAATTTTTGCACTGCTCGGCCCGAACGGGGCGGGCAAGACGACGCTCATCAGCACCGTCTGCGGCATCGTCAATCCGAGCGAGGGAAAGGTCACCGTCGCGGGCCACGATATCGTCACGGACTATCGCGCCGCCCGCGCGATGATCGGCCTCGTACCGCAGGAACTCACGACCGACGCGTTCGAGACCGTCTGGGCGACCGTGTCGTTCAGCCGTGGCCTCTTCGGCCGGCCGAAAAATCCTGCGTATGTCGAGAAGGTGCTGAAGTCTCTCTCGCTATGGGCGAAGAAAGACAACAAGATCATGACGCTCTCGGGCGGCATGAAGCGGCGCGTGCTGATCGCGAAGGCGCTTGCGCACGAACCCGAGATTCTCTTTCTCGATGAGCCCACGGCCGGCGTCGATGTCGAGCTGCGGCGCGACATGTGGGACCTCGTGCGCGAACTGCAGCGCAACGGCGTGACCATCATCCTCACGACGCATTACATCGAGGAAGCGGAGGAGATGGCGGACCGCATCGGCGTCATCAATCGCGGCGAGATCGTGCTCGTCGAGGAGAAGCGCGAGCTCATGCGCAAGCTCGGGCAGAAGAAGCTCACGCTGCAGCTCGAGCAGCCGCTCGCGCATATTCCCGCGCCGCTCGAGCCTTACGGTCTCACGCGCTCGGCGGACGGCAGCGAGCTCACTTACACGTACGACGCGCATGACGAGCCGGGGCGCATCATCGCGCTGTTGCGCCACGTCGACGAAGCCGGCGTGCGTTTCAAGGATCTGCAAACGACGCAAAGCTCGCTCGAAGACATCTTCGTGAGTCTCGTCAGGGAAGCCAAATGAATCTATACGCCGTTCGCGCGATCTACCGTTTCGAAATGGCGCGCGCCGGGCGTACGCTGATGCAGAGCATCGTGTCGCCCGTCATTTCGACATCGCTTTATTTCGTCGTATTCGGAGCGGCCATCGGCTCGCGCATTCCGGAAGTGGACGGCATCAGCTACGGCGCGTTCATCGTGCCCGGGCTCGTGATGCTGTCGCTGCTCACGCAAAGCATCGCCAATGCGTCCTTCGGCATCTATTTCCCGAAGTTCACGGGCACGATCTACGAATTGCTGTCCGCGCCGGTGTCGCACTTCGAGCTCGTCCTCAGCTACGTGGGCGCGGCCGCGACCAAATCCGTCATCCTCGGCCTGATCATTCTTCTTACCGCACGATTATTCGTGCCGCTCAGGATCGATCATCCTGTCTGGATGATCGTGTTCCTGCTGCTCACATCCGTGACGTTCAGCCTGCTTGGGTTCATCATCGGCATCTGGGCGGACGGCTTCGAGAAATTGCAGATCATTCCGCTTCTGATCGTCACGCCGCTCACGTTTCTCGGCGGCAGCTTCTATTCGATCAACATCCTGCCGCCGTTCTGGAAGGCCGTTGCGCTGTTCAATCCGGTCGTCTATCTGATCAGCGGCTTTCGCTGGAGCTTTTACGGGCTCGCCGATGTCCAGGTCGGCGTGAGTCTCGGCATGACGCTGGTGTTTCTTGCGGTATTTATCGCGATCGTTGCGTGGATCTTCAGGACGGGATACCGGCTCAAATCGTAGCGCGGCGCCGGCCGGCGAATGCAGGCATGAGGGCGGTCATCGGATGAAAATCATGGGACGCACGAAGCGCAATCTTCTCGGCGTGATGGCCGCTGCATTCTCCGGCGGCGCGGGCACTTCGGCGCCCGCCCGATCGTACGATATCGACTACAGCAGCGCGGAGTGGCGCCGCCGTCTATCGTCGGAGCAATTCCGCGTGCTCAGGCGCGGCGGCACCGAGCCACCGTTCGCGAGCCCGCTGCTCAAGGAGCGTCGTGACGGCACGTATGCGTGCGCGGGATGCGGGCTCGCACTGTTTTCGTCGGCGACGAAGTTCGACAGCGGCACCGGCTGGCCGAGCTTCTGGAAACCTGTCGATGGCGCCGTCGCGATGCACGCGGACGCGACCGGTCACATGCGCAACGAGGTGCATTGCCGGCGCTGCGGCGGACATCTCGGCCATGTCTTCGACGACGGACCGAAGCCCACGGGCCTGCGCTACTGCATCAACGGCGCGGCGCTCGAATTCCGGAACGACGAAGCCTGAGGCCACGCATTCATCCACCTTCCTCGCGACCATGAACGCTCCTGAACTCAAGCTCGACCCCTCGAAGACCGCGCTCGTGCTGATCGATCTGCAGGCGGGCATCGCCGCCTTGCCCGTGCAGCCTCACGACGCCGCGAGCGTACTTGCCAATGCGCGCGCGCTCGCCGATCGCTTTCGCACGCTCGGCGCGCCGGTCGTGCTGGTCAAGGTGGCGTTTCCGAACGGGCCGGGCGGCCTGCGTCCGATCACCGATGCGGGACAGGCGCAGGAAGCGCCGGAGCCGGCGGGCTGGAGCGAGCTCAGCGCGGAACTGGGCGTGCAGGCGTCCGATATCGTCGTCACCAAGCGGCAATGGGGCGCGTTCTACAACACGGATCTCGACTCGCATTTGCGCCGCCGCGGGATCGACACGATCGTGCTGGGCGGCATCGCGACGGCCATCGGCGTGGATTCGACTGCACGCGGCGCGCACGAGCGCGGCTATCAGCAGGTATTCGTCGAAGACGCGATGAGCGACCTGCACGCCGATACGCACGAATCGACCTGCCGCTATATCTTCCCGCGCATCGGTCGCATTCGTTCGACGCAGCAGGTGCTCGCGGCGCTGGCATAGCGGCGCGCGTCGCCTATCCTGTAGCGTACGTCCGATGTCGACGGACGCAAGCGAGGTGCGGTGATGGCGGCCATTCCGAAAGTAGCGATCGCATGTCAGGGCGGCGGCAGCCATGCGGCGTTCGCCGCGGGCATCCTTGACCGGCTGCTGAGCGGCGAGTTCCTCAACCGCTTCGAACTCGTGGCGCTGTCGGGAACGTCGGGCGGCGCGATGTGCGGCGCGCTCGCGTGGGCGGGCCTGCTGCTCGGCGGCCCTCCCGATGCCAGGCGGCGCCTCGCCGGCTTCTGGAAGGATCTGGAGGCGCGCGAGGGGCCGGACATCGTCGCCAATGCGGTCGGCACCTGGTATGCGCGCCTGCCCGTCAACGCGGAAATCAGCCCGTATCTCTATCCACCGGTCGCCGAGGAGCGTCTGCGCGAACTGCTCGACAAGCATCTTCCGTTCGCGTCGCTGCCGACGGAGCCGAAGCAACGCGCGCAGCCGACGCTTCTTGTCGGCGCGACCGATGTGCGTACGGGCGATCGCGTCATCTTTCCCGGCGACAGGCTCGATCAGGATCAGCTGGTCGCATCGGCCGCGGTGCCGCCGCTGTATCGCGCCGTCGCAGCCGACGGGCGCATGTGCTGGGACGGCCTCTTCAGCAGCAATCCGCCAGTGCGCGAATTCACCGATCTCGGGCTCGACACGCGGCCCGACGAAATCTGGGTCGTGCAGATCAATCCGCAATATCGTCGCGAGTTGCCCGAATCGACGAACGAGATCATCGACCGGCGCAACGAACTTTCCGGCAATCTCGCGCTCGGGCAGGAGCTTTACTTCACGACGCGCGTAAACGAACTGCTGAAAGCCGACAAATCATTGGAGAAGCGCTACAAGCCGATCAAAGTTCGCGTCGTGCAGATGCAGCTCGACGCAAGGGATTATCCCGGGCCGCTCGACTATGCATCGAAGCTCGATCGCAATCCGGCGCTGATTCATGCGTTGATCCGCAAAGGACGCGAGCGGGCGGAGTGGTTTTTCGATGCGCGCTCCGACTGGCCGAGGGAAGGCACGGCTCCGCACAAATGCGTCTATGCGTCGACGCCAGCGGCGATGTCGGCTAAGGCAAGATGAATATTCGTACCGGTGATATCGATGCGATGCTCCGGCGTTTAGGAAAGGTCTTGTGGCCTTGGCCTTTGTGTTCCCTTACTTTGTAGTCACTCGCCGGCGGGGCCCCGCCTGCCGGTTCGAGCGCGTCCGTTCATCCCCCTGTTCGGGCGCGGCGCTTTCCCCAAGCGCTGGACGCGCGGCGCTTTCCCCAAGCGCTGGACGCGCGGCGCGGTAGCGTCGCGCGTCTTTTTTTTGGTTCTTCGTGGGTTTTCGGAGAGCGGTTGTGGGTAGGCTTTAGTCGGCGTGAAGAGACCCTGACGATGCGACGTGTAGCGTGGCTGAGTTGGGGCGCCAGGCGCCGTTCCCCGGCATTGCGCGAAGAACCGTTTTATCCAATCCCATCACCCACCCGCCGAAGCCACAAGCCGAACAAGCGTGATCTCCGACGGCGCTCCCAGCCGCTTCGGCGGTCCCCAATACCCGGTACCCCGACTCGTATAAACCCAAAGCCCGTTGAACTTCACAAGCCCCGCAACAAAGGGTTGCTGCAGTCGCACGAAGAAATTCCACGGCAGGAACTGGCCGCCATGCGTGTGTCCCGATAGCTGCAGCGTGAAGCCCGCTTCGGCCGCCGCCACGGCGCTGCGCGGCTGGTGCGCGAGCAGCACGCGCACGGCGGCATCGGCGGGGGCGCCGCTGATCGCCTTCGCGGGGTCGCTGCGATGCGCGGGATCGAAACTGCCTGCGCTGAAATCCGTGACGCCCGCGAGCACGGCCTGCGCGCCGTCGTGATTCAGCACGACATGCTGATTGAGCAGCACGGTCAGACCCAGGCGCCGGAATTCGGCGATCCACTTGTCAGCGCCCGAGTAATACTCGTGATTCCCGGTCACGAGAAACGTGCCATGCCGCGCGCTGAGGCCCGCGAGCGGGCGCGTGTGTTCGGCGAGATTCGGCACGGTGCCATCGACGACATCGCCCGTGACGGCGATCAGATCCGGTTTGAGCCCGTTGACGGCCGCCACGATGCGTTCGACATAGTGACGCTTGATCGTCGGCCCGACGTGAATGTCGCTGATCTGCGCGATCGTGAAGCCGTCGAGCGCGGCCGGCAGATCGTCGATGGGCACGTCCACACTCACGACCGGCGCGCGCCGCCGCGCGTTGTAGAAGCCGATCGCCGAGAAGAGCACGGCCAGGAGCGGCACGGCGAGCGCGCTATAGGCGACCAACGCCGGCGAGCCGACGGGCGCGCCGCGCATCCAGTCGACGAGATGCACGAAGAACAGAATCACGTCGCGCGCGAAGGTCAATAAAAGCAGCGACGAGAAAAACCCCAGTGCGGTCAGCCCAAGCCAGGCCAGGCGATCCGCGAGCGACTGCGGCTCGATCTGCCGGGCCGCCATGCCGAGAGGAATGACGATGACTGATGCCGCGAGCAGGACCGCCGCCAGCACCTTGAGCGGCAGGCCAACGGGCGCGTCCGGGATGAGCCGCATGCCGACATAGACATGAAACAGAACACCGATGCCGATGAAGCGGAGAAAGAATGCCGAGCGTCGCATAACACCCCTGGAGGGATCGAAGAAGCGGCAGGCGGACGGGCGTGCGCCCGTGCGGGATAGGGACCGATTTTACCGGTTCGACGCCATGCTTGCCTTTGACAGTTCCAGTCAGGCGCAGGTCGACTCGTAACATATCGTGTGATGAGTTGGATTCGCACTGTGTCGCGCGGTATATATAACGCGGCCCCGTCGCTAAGGCAGTGGTCAATAAAGTTGAATAATCTGCACTACAAATCTAAAAGAGGGATGCATGCTATGAACGTGAAACTGTTTGCGATATCGATTCTCTGCGCGTCGGCAATCATCACGTCGACGGGCGCTGCCATGGCTCAGAACGAGCCGCTCGCAACGTCCGCCCAGAAGGTCGTCAGCGTGGCCGAGCCGATACGCGTCGAGGCGACGATCATCGGTATCGACGCCGCCAACCGCACGCTGATGGTCCGCGGTCCGCGCGGGGACGCAACCGTGCTGGTGACCAAGGAAGTCACGAACTTCGACAAGCTGCACGTCGGCGACAAGGTCGATGTGCTCTACAAGAACGCGTTGCTCGTGAGCGCCGAAAAGGTGAAGGGTAAGGGCGAGCGCGCGCGTGTCGATACGACGGCGTACCAGCCGACGTCGGGCGAGAACGGTGTGACGGGCTTCGACGCGGCACGTCAGGTCGAAGTCCTCGCGACGGTCGAGAACGTCGACAGCAAGAAGCGCAGGATCACGTTGCGCGGCCCGTGGCGCACGGAGACATTCGATCTCACGCCGGACTTCGCGGCGCAGAAACTCAAGAAGGGCGACATGATCCACGCCGTGTTCGTCTCGGCGACGGCGGTGCAGGTCACGCCTGTCGCCTCGGCGAAGTAACTCGCCGGGAATCGGCGCAAACAAAAAGCCTCGGCACGCATGTGTCGAGGCTTTTTGTATCACACGAGGCGAAACGCGCGATCAGACTGCCATGCAGAGATACTTGATGACGACGTAATCGTCGATGCCGTAATGCGAGCCTTCGCGTCCGAGTCCGGACTGCTTGACGCCCCCGAACGGCGCCACTTCGTTCGAAATCAGCCCGGTGTTGATGCCCACCATGCCATATTCGAGCGCTTCGGCCACGCGCCAGATGCGGCCGATGTCGCGGCTATAGAAGTACGCCGCGAGACCGAACTCGGTGTCGTTGGCGAGGCGCACGACTTCATCGTCGGACGAGAATTTGAAGATCGGTGCAAGCGGACCGAACGTTTCCTCTTTCGCGACTTTCATGTCGGGCGTGACGCCGGTCAGCACGGTCGGCTCGAAAAATCCGTGACCGAGCGCGTGACGCTTGCCGCCCGACGCGATCGACGCGCCTTTCGCCACTGCATCTTCAATGTGCGATTCGACCTTTTTCACCGCCGCTTCGTTGATGAGCGGACCGAGCGCCACGCCGCTTTCGGTTCCGAGCCCGACCTTGAGTTTGCCGACAGCCGCCGCCAGCTTTTGCGCGAACGCATCGTAGACGCGCTCGTGCACGTAGAAGCGGTTCGTGCACACGCAGGTCTGGCCGCTGTTGCGATACTTCGATGCAACCGCGCCTTCCACGGCGGCGTCGAGATCGGCGTCGTCGAACACGATGAACGGTGCGTTGCCGCCGAGTTCCAGCGTCACCTTCTTGACTGTCGGCGCGCTTTGCGCCATCAGCAGACGCCCCACGGCGGTCGAGCCGGTGAACGACAGCTTGCGCACGATCGGGTTGCTCGTCATTTCGCCGCCGATCGCCTTCGGGTCGCCGGTGAGGATGTTGAGCACGCCCTTCGGCAAGCCAGCGCGCTCGGCGAGCACGGCCATCGCGAAAGCGGAGAAAGGTGTCGCTTCGGCGGGCTTCACGACGATCGGACAGCCGGCCGCGATCGCCGGGCCAACCTTGCGCGTGATCATCGCGGCGGGGAAATTCCACGGCGTGATCGCGGCGCACACGCCGATCGGCTCCTTCGTCACGACAATGCGTTTGTCGGCGGCGGGCGTCGCGAGGGTATCGCCGGCAACGCGCTTGCCTTCTTCCGCGAACCATTCGATGAACGACGCCGCATAGCCGATCTCGCCCTTTGCCTCGGCGAGCGGCTTGCCTTGCTCGGTCGTGAGGATCAGCGCGAGATCATCGGCGTTGGCGGTCATCAGGTCGAACCAGCGGCGCAGGATGATTGCGCGTTCTTTTGCGGTTTTCTTGCGCCATGCGGGCCATGCGGCGTTGGCAGCATCGATGGCGCGGCGCGTTTCGTTCGCGCCCATCTTCGGTACGGCGCCGAGCGATTCACCATTCGCCGGGTTGATGACGTCGAAGGTCTCGCCGTCGTCGGCTTGCTGCCATTCACCGTCGATGTAGGCAGCGTGACGCAGCAGCGTCGGATCCTTCAGTTGGTCTTTCAAGTTCATGTCTTTGTGAGTCCCTGGTTTGGCTCTTGGGGCTTTTTTTGTTGTTGTTGCCGGATTCCACGAAATCCCAAGCAAACAAACGAAAACATTACGCGAGGCACCAAGAGCCGCGCCTCGCGCATCAAGAATCAGAAATCAAACGGCAACACCAACCGTCTCGACGAGCACCTCTTCAAGAATCCCGATAGCTTCATCGAAGACCTGTTCCTGAATGGTGAGCGGAAACAGGAACCGAACAACGTTCGAATAGACGCCACACACGAGCAGCAGCAAACCGCGCTCCAGTGCACGCGTTTGCACGAGCTTGGCGAAGGCCGCATCCGCGTCATGCGAACCAGGCTTGCAAAACTCGACGGCGATCATCGCGCCGGGCCCGCGCACATCGGCGATTTGCGGCACATCGCCCTTGAGCGCTTCGAGCTTTGCCTTGAGCTTGTCGCCCAGCACCGTCGCGCGCTCGCAGAGCTTTTCATCGTCGATGATGTCGAGCACCGCGTGCGCCGCCGCCACCGCCAGCGGATTGCCCGCATACGTGCCGCCGAGACCGCCGGGCGCGGCCGCATCCATGATCTCGGCGCGCCCGACGACGCCCGACAGCGGCATGCCGCCCGCGAGCGACTTCGCGATCGTCATCAGATCCGGCACGACGCCGTGGTGCTCCATCGCGAAAAGCTTGCCGGTGCGCGCGAAGCCGGTCTGCACTTCATCGGCGATCAGCAGGATGCCGTGCTCGTCGCAGATCTTGCGCAGGCCGCGCACGAAGTCCGAGGGCGCCTCATTGAAACCGCCTTCACCCTGCACCGGCTCGAAGATGATCGCGGCGACGCGCGTCGGCTCGATATCCGCCTTGAACAGATGCTCGATCGCGCGCAGCGAATCCGCGACGGACACGCCGTGCAGCGCATTCGGGAACGGCGCGTGATAGACGTCCGACGGGAACGGCCCGAAGCCGATCTTGTACGGCGCGACCTTGCCGGTGAGCGCCATGCCCATCAGCGTGCGGCCGTGGAAGCCGCCCGTAAAGGCGATGACGCCGGGACGGCCCGTCGCCGCCCGCGCGATCTTCACCGCGTTCTCGACGGCTTCCGCGCCGGTCGTGAAAAACGCCGTCTTCTTCGCGTGCGAGCCCGGCGCCCGGGCGCTGATTTTCTCGGCGAGCGACACATACGACTCGTACGGCACGATCTGATACGCGGTGTGCGTGAAGCAGTCGAGTTGCGCGCGGATCGCCTCGACGATCTTCGGATGGCGATGCCCCGTGTTGCATACCGCGATGCCCGCCGCAAAGTCGATGAAACGGCGGCCCTCGACGTCCCACAATTCCGCGTTCTCGGCGCGCGCCGCGTAGAAGTCGCACATCACGCCCACGCCGCGCGGAGTCGCGGCATTCTTGCGGGCGTGCAGGTCGGCGTTCTTGAGGTTGGTGCTCACAGGGAAATCTCCTTCGCGCGAGAGCGCATGTCGATGGTTGGCCGCATCGGCCGACTGAACTTAACGACGACTATAGTAAGATTTGGCCCTCAAGTTCAGAGCCATTTCAATAAATCTTTAGGAGCCAATTCGATGTCCCTCCGCGCGAGCGTGCTCTCCGACTGGCTGGCGCAGCGCATCGACCGCACGAGTGGCCAGCCCATCTACCGGCAATTGCATCGGCTCCTGCAGCAGGCGATCCTGACGCGCGAGCTCGCGGCGGGCGCGAAAGTGCCGTCGTCGAGGCTGCTCGCGGCGGAGTTGGGCGTCGGGCGCAATACCGTGACGCAGGTCTACGAGCAACTCGCGCTCGAAGGCTACGTCTCGTCGGCGACGGGGCGCGGCACGTTCGTCGCGGACAGCGCGCCCGACGAGATCCTTTTCGACGATGCGCCGCCCGCGGCCGCCGCTTCGGCCGATACCCGATCGACGCTTTCCACGCGCGGCGCACGGCTGATTTCGGGCGCGGGCGTGTCGAAGCGCCAGGGCGGGGCGTTCATGCCGGGCGTGCCGGACGTGTCGCGCTTTCCGTCACGCGTGTGGAACCGGCTGCACGCGAAATACTGGCGCAAGCCGCTGCCCGATCTGCTCACTTATGCGCCCGGCGGCGGCCACGCGGGGCTGCGCCACGCGCTCGCTCACTATCTGCGCACCTCGCGCTCGGTGCGCTGCACGCCCGAGCAGATCGTCGTGACGACGGGCATCCATCAGTCGATCGACCTCGCCGCGCGCCTGCTCGCGGATTCGGGCGACACGATCTGGACCGAGGATCCGTGCTACTGGGGCGTGCGCAGCGTGTTGCAGGTGTCCGGCCTCGATCTGAAGGCGATTCCCGTCGATGCCGAAGGCATCGCGCCGACGCCCGCCGATATCGCGTCGCCGCCGAAGCTGATGCTCGTCACGCCGTCGCATCAATATCCGCTCGGCATGGTGATGAGCCTCGCGCGCCGCCGCATGCTGCTCGAATACGCGCGCCAGCACCGCTGCTGGATCATCGAGGACGATTACGACAGCGAGTTCCGGTACGGCAGCCGGCCGCTCGCGTCGCTGCAGGGCATGGATCCGGCGGGGCAGGTGATCTACGTCGGCAGCTTCGGCAAGACGCTGTTTCCGGGGCTTCGCATCGGCTATGTCGTGGTGCCGGAAGCGCTCGCGGACAGCTTCGCGACCGCGAGCGCCGAGCTGTATCGCGAGGGGCAGCTGTTGCAGCAGGCGGTGCTCGCGGAGTTCATCGAGCAGGGACATTTCACCTCGCATATCCGGCGGATGCGCGCGCTCTATGGCCAGCGCCGCGACGCGATGCTCGCGACGATCGCCGGGCGCTACGGCAACACGCTCGCCATCGCCGGCGGCGATGCCGGGCTGCATCTCGTATTGAAGCTGCCGAAGGAGATCGATGATCGCGCGCTCGCCGCCGCGGCGCTCGCCGAGGACATCGTCGTGCGGCCGTTGTCGGGGTACTACGCGCGTCGGCGCGACGCGGAATCCGGTTTGCTGATCGGTTATGCGTGTGTGCCGGACGATGAAATCGCGCCGGCTTTCGGGAAGCTTGCCGGGGTGATCGACCGCTTTGTGCAGTGAAGCCGGGCGAAACTTCACGGTTCGCTTTCGTTCAACCAAAAAAAATCCCCGAAGAACTGGAAACCGCGCCGCATGTGGAGGATCATGTGCGCCGTTTTCCATGTATCCGCATCACGCGGCCGGCACGCCGCGCCGCACGACTCATCTCAGCAAGGGCTTCTCCATGACGACTTCGTCCGACCAACACTTCACCGTCATCGCCGATCTCTCCGACGACGCGCCTTCGCTGCGCGAGATTCGCCATGACATCCACCGTCATCCGGAGCTGTCCTACGAGGAGACGCGCACCGCGGCGCTCGTCGCGGACCGGCTCGAAGCGTGGGGCTGGCAGGTGACGCGCGGTGTCGGCGGCACGGGCGTCGTCGGCACGTTGAAAGCGGGCGACGGCACGAAGAGCATCGGCCTGCGCGCCGACATGGACGCGCTGCCGATCATCGAGCAGACGGGCAAGCCCTACGCGAGCGAGACGCACGGCAAGATGCACGCCTGCGGCCACGACGGCCATACGACGATGCTGCTCGGCGCCGCTCGCCATCTCGCGCGTACGCGCCGCTTCAGCGGCACGGTGCATCTGTATTTTCAGCCGGCGGAAGAGCACGGCGTGCCGAGCGGCGCGCAGAAAATGATCGAAGAAGGGCTCTTCGAACGCTTTCATTGCGACGCCGTGTTCGGCGTGCACAACCATCCCGGCGCGCAGCCCGGCACGTTCCTGTTCCGCAAGGGGCCGTTCATGGCGGCGGGCGATCAGGTGTCGATCGTGATCGACGGCGTCGGCGGGCACGCGGCGCGCCCGCATCTGAGCGTCGATCCGGTCGTCGTGGCGTCCGGCATCGTGATGGCGCTGCAGACGATCGTCGCGCGCAACGTCGATCCGGCGCAGCCTGCCGTCGTCACTGTCGGCTCGATGCACGCCGGAACGGTGAACAACGTCATCCCCAGTCGCGCGACGCTCGAACTCTCGGTGCGCTCGTTCGATCCGCACGTGCGCGAACTGCTCAAGCGCCGCATCAAGGAACTGGTGGAATCGCAGGCCGCGAGCTACGGCGCGACCGCGACGGTGAAGTATCTGGAAGGCTATCCGGTCGTCGTCAATTCGGACGCGGAGACGGAGTTCGCGATTCAGGTGGCGCGCGAACTGGTCGGCGAGCAAAACGTCGTCGCGCACGCGGATTTGCTGATGGGCAGCGAGGATTTCGCGTTCATGTTGCAGCAGCGGCCCGGCTCGTTCCTGCGCCTCGGCAACGGTGCGGGCGAGGACGGCTGCATGGTCCACAACCCGCACTACGACTTCAACGACAAGAACCTGCCGGTCGGCGCGGCGTATTGGGCGCGGCTCGTCGAACGATTTCTCGCGTGACCGAAAGCCTTACGCCGGCAACCTGAAACTTCCGATCGCCTCGCGCAGCACATCCACCTGATCTTTCAGAGAATGCGCGGCGGCGGCGGCCTCTTCGACGAGCGCGGCGTTCTGCTGCGTCACCTGATCCATCTCGACGACCGCACGGTTCACCTGCTCGATGCCCGCGCTCTGCTCGTGCGACGCGTGGCTGATCTCGTCGAGAATCTCGTTCACGCGGCGCACCGATTGCACGATCTCGGTCATCGTCGCGCCCGCGTTCGTCACGAGCGACGCGCCTTGCTGCACCGTCTGCGTCGATGTCTCGATGAGCGCCTTGATCTCCTTGGCCGCCGTCGCCGAGCGCTGCGCGAGACTGCGCACTTCGGCCGCCACGACCGCGAAGCCGCGTCCCTGTTCGCCCGCGCGCGCCGCTTCGACGGCCGCATTGAGCGCGAGGATGTTCGTCTGGAACGCGATGCCGTCGATCACGCCGATGATGTCGCCGATCTGCTGCGAACTCGCGGTAATGCGCGTCATCGTGTCGATCACGTCGTCGACGACGCCGCTGCCGCGCGTCGCCACATCCGCCGCCTGCTCCGCGAGCCGCGCCGCCTGCGCCGCGCTTTCGGCGTTGTTCTTCACGTTGGCGGTCATCTGGTCCATGCTCGACGCGGTCTGCACGAGCGACGCGGCCTGCTCCTCGGTGCGCTGCGACAGATCGGTATTGCCCGCCGCGATCTCCGATGCGCCCACGTTGATGTTCTCCGTGCCGTTGCGCACGCGCGAGACGGTCTCGACGAGACCGCGCTGCATGGTGTCGAGCGCGTGCAGGAGACTCGTCGTGTCGTTCGGATGAACATCGACCGTGCTCGTCAGATCGCCGCGCGCAATGCGATGCGCGGCGTCGACCGCGAGCTCCAGCTCGCCGCCCAGATTGCGTTTGATGCTGCGCAGGACGATCAGCATCGCGACCGTCGCGATGCCGCCGAGCAACGCCGTGATCCCGAGCCAGCGCAGCGCGCTCGCCCAGAACGCGCTCTGCACGTCGTCCATGTACATGCCGGTGACGAGATACCAGTCCCACGCAGCGAAGCGCTGCGAGTAGGAGAGCTTGCCGACCGGCTTGTCGCTGCCGGGCTTGGGCCACAGATAGCTGACGAAGCCGCCGCCCGGCTGATCGCCTGCCTTCACGATATCGACGAACAGGCGATTGCCCGCCGGATCGGCATAGGACGAAAGATCCTTGCCGTTCATGGCGGGCTTGATCGGGTGCATCACCATCGTCGGATGCGAATCGTTGATGGACAGATAGCCGTCCGTGCCGTAGCGGATCGCGCCGACCACTTCGAGCGCGCGCTTCTTCGCTTCCTCTTCGGTGAGCGTCTTGTTCGCGGCGAGCGCGGCGAAGTGCGCCGTCACGGCGTGCGCCTCGTTGACGAGGGTCTTTAGCTGCTCCTTGCGGTCGTCGATCATCGACGTCCGGTTCTGCCACGCCCCGATGATCCCGATCGCGATCAGGCCGATCCACAGCACGGCGATCAGCGAGCCGAGCTTCTTGTTCAACGTCATTCTGTTCATGTTGCGCCGTCGCCTCTTTGCGTTGTCTGGTGCGACGGCGCGCGCCGCCGCATGCCCGCTTTACGGCAGGCAAGGGCGGCGGTTGTAGGGCGGGAATTCCCGTAGGGAAAGCGTCGGCTCAGAGACGGCGGATCGGGTCCTTGTCGGGCGGCGCGTCGGGATGCTGCGGCTCTTCCGGACGATGACCCGGCGAAGGCGGCGTAAGCGGATCGGCTTCCGGATCGCGGTTCGGGTCCGCGATGGGATCCGGAACGGGACTGGTCTGCATGTCGAATTTCATGATGTTCCCCGCAAGGTGGACCGGCGCTACACGGACTCGTGCGCCGCCGGCATGTGCAGCGTGAACGGCGCTCCCGGATGCGCGTCGCCGGTGTTCGACAGCGCGGCGCGTGCGCGGGCGACGATCGCGTCGCTGTTCGTGTCGCGCGGATGCTCGTCGAGGACGATATGCGCCGTGCCCAGCGCGCGGGCCGCGGCGACGGGCGAGGACGCGGCGGCGTCGTCGGACACGAGCAGGCGCGCATTGGCGATCAGACGCGGCAGCGCGGCCGGCGCGACCGCGCCCGCGAGAAAGAGCGCGGCCGTCTGCATCGCGCCGAGCACGCCGGCGGTGCGCTCGGGATCGGGCGCGTCGCCGACGATCGCGATCTGCCAGCCATCGGCGGCGAGCTGGTCGGCGACATCGGCATAACGCTGCGCGGGCCACGCGGGCGCGGCGTGGTGGCTGCCCGGATGAATCAGCACGAGGCGCTCGCGCTCGATGCCGTGGAACGCGGCGAGTTCGTCGTAGGCGCCGGGGTCGTCGTGATCGGCTGCGGGCGGCACTGCGTCCGCGCATGGGATCACGCTCGGCGCGTCGGGAACGAGCGCGCTCGCGAGGTCGTCGCGCAACGTGTAAAGGGGATTGGCTCGCATCCTGGCTCCTGCAAGTGGCGTGGCCTCGTTCGATGTCCGCAAAATCGCGGCGGCCGCGCATTTGGCAAGCACCCGTCATGCCCGGGGCGCCTGTCGCGCGGATAGCCTGCAAGCGCCACGCGATGGACACAGCTTGCGTCCTGAAGCGTGACAGTTTGACCGTCGGTTGCGGCATCTGTCACGTATTGAAGGAGGCGCGGCGGCACTCGTCAAGGCGCGCGACGTTCAGCGTCGATGTAAAAAAAACCGCCGCCTCGGGATGGCGAGGCGGCGGCTTTCGTGCTGCTTTCGTTGACTTGGCGCGGCGCGGGGTGCTCAGGTTTCCGCGTTGCCGTCGTCGGCGGGCAGCGTCTTCGGCGTGAACGCTTCGGCGCGGCGGCGGATGCGCTCGACTTCGCCGGTCACGAACGTGCGCTTGTCGGCGGCGAGCGCGTCCTGATAGGACATGCCTTCCGGTACGCGATGCAGCAGCGCGCGCAATTCGCCTTGCGTCGTCTGCTCGACGGGTTCGTAGTCGTACAGGCCGAGTTCCAGTTCGGCGCGCTCGTGCAGGATGAACAGACACGACGCGAACACCGCGACGCCGAGCACTTCCTGCGCGCCGAAGCGAAATTCGTGCGGCACCGGCGAGAACGGCAGCCATGCGATGAGCGCCACGCCCGCGAGCGCCACGGCGATGGTCACGTTCAGCAGGATTTGCAGGCGCGCGATGATGCGCTCGCGTTCGGTCTGCAGTTGCCCGGCCGATTTCGGCACGAGGGCGACGTTAGATTCTTGACGGCGGAGTTCTTCGAGCGGGAGAGCGGCCATGGAGGTTGTCGTCGGGACCATCGGTGAGCGCCAAAGCGGCGCGACACCGGTATAACGCGCGGCTTACAGGAACGTTGACGGCGCTTTCGTCTTGTTGCGCCTGTTTCGTCCTGTTGCATCTAGCGCGTCCGGTCCCCGACCGGCGTGCGGATGGTTGCGGTGCCGTCCGCGATCTGCTGCGCGAAGACGAGCGCTTCGACGATCGTCCCGAAAACTTCCGCGCGCACTTTGTCGTCGGTCAGGCGCATCAGATACGAGGGGTGATAGGTCGGCACGATGATGTGACCCTTGTGCTCGATGGTCTTGCCAAGATACTCGGACAACGCCGTGCGATGCCCCGTGAGCGCCTTTAACGCCGTCGCCCCGAGCGCGACGACGACTTTCGGCGCGATGCGCTTCAGTTCTTCCTCGAGCCAGTAGCGGCAGGCTTCGCGTTCACGCTGCGCGGGCGCGAGATGCGCGCGTTCCTCGCCGTGCGCTTCCCATTTGAAGTGCTTCACCGCGTTCGTCAGATAGAGCGACGCGCGGGGAAGCGCGGCCTCGGCGAGGACTTCGTCGAGCAGCGCGCCCGCCGCACCGACGAACGGCTTGCCTTCGCGATCTTCCTGATCGCCCGGCTGTTCGCCGACCAGCATCACGCGCGCATCGGCGGGACCGACGCCCGGCACGGCCTGCGTCGCGTTGCGCCAGAGCGCGCAGCGCTTGCACGCGTCGAGCGACGGCGGCTCCGTCAGCAGCGTGCCCTTGATCGGCTCCAGATCCGTGTTGATGGTCACTTCCATCTCGGGCGGCACGTTGCGCGGATGGCGGTCGCGCCGCGAATAAGGATCGGCGCGGGAGATCAGCGCGGGATCGGTGCGCGCGTTCGGCGGGCTTTTCCAATAGCGCACCGGCATATGCGACGCCATTTCGGCGGCGTTCGCCTGCGCAGGCGCGAACGTGCTTTCGTAGTACGCGAGCCAGAGCGCCTCGATGGCGTCGCCGCTCACCGCCTCGCCGCTCATGGCGGTGTCGCCGAAGTCCATCGGCTTTTCCTCCGGCTCGCTCGTGCGGTCCACGCGCAACAGCGCGCCGTCCCAGAAAGCGGCGCCGTGCGGCGTGGCGATCATCCACGTGGCGCTGCCCATGCGGGTGGCGAAGTGCATCGCGGCGTGCTCAAGCAGGTCGTGCACCGGTTCGAACCAGCTGATGAACTCGGGCGGCCCGAGCGAGGAATCGCGATGACGGAAGCGCAGCTTGCTGCGCATCTCACGCTCCTCGGCCTCGACCGATTCGATCATCCGGCGCAACCGATGCCCGTCCCCGTCATCCGACGATGCGATCGCGCGATCACCCTGCGTCCAGCGCCACAACGCCTTGTAGAGAAACGGCCAGCGGTCCGGCGCGCGGTAGCACGCCGCCGTTTCGAGCATGGCGAGGAATTCGCGCGCGACCTTCACGGGCTTCTTCGCGTTCGGATCGACCGAGCCGGGCGCGGGCGGATCGATGGAGCCGAACACCGTGGCCGAGGCATCGGTTTCGCGCCACTGCACGTCCGCGGGATGCGCGCCCTCCATGAGGAGCGCGCGCGCCTCGGAACGCCAGGCAGCAAACGACGGGTCGATGGTGACGCATTTCATCGGCGAGCGGAATCAGAAAAGTACTGTATATCCATACAGTGATTCTAGCGATGTGCGGCGCTTTCCGGCAACTATTTCGCGACGATCGTGCCCTTTGACCGCCGATGTGGCGGGCGCTGAAACATGGGAACGCTCATTGCTGAAATTCATCCATCGCGGCGTTCGATTGCCTGCGGACACACTTACACACGGAGCCGAAATGCTTGCCATCGTCATTCCCGCTCACAACGAAGCCGCGCATATCGGCGCGTGCGTAGCGGCCGCGCGGCGCGCTGCGGATCATCATCAGTTGCTCGGCGAGGCGGCGTGCGTGATCGTCGTCGCCGACAGTTGCGCCGACGAAACCGCCGACATCGCGCGGGCGCTGGGTGCGCACGTGTGGTGCATCGAGGCGCGCAACGTCGGCGTGGCGCGCGCGCATGGCGCCGAGCGGGCGCTCGCGCTGGGCGCGCGCTGGCTCGCCTTCACCGACGCCGATACGACCGTTGCCGAAGACTGGCTCGTGCGCCAGCTCGACTGCTGCGCGGATGCGGTGTGCGGCGTGATCGGCGTGCACGACTGGTCGCCGCATATCGGCGCGGTGCGCGAGCACTTCGGACGCACGTACACCGACGCGGACGGGCATCGGCATATTCATGGCGCGAACCTGGGCGTGTCGGCGAAGGCGTACATGCAGGCGGGCGGGTTTGCGCCGCTCGAGTCGAGCGAGGATGTGGCGCTCGTCGAGGCGCTGGTGGCGATCGGCGCGAAGATCGAATGGAGCGCGTCGCCGCGCGTGGTGACGAGTGCGCGGACGGATTTTCGGGCGAAGAAAGGATTCGGTGCGACGCTGCTGGAAGTCGGCAGGCGTTATTTGCCGATCGGGACGGACGGCGCCGATTCGGCGGATTCGGTGGCGATTGCGGCGTGAGCGCGGCCGGCCACGCTCGCCGCTCCGCGCACATTTATTTAATGATCCGAATCAACCTGGCGCGGACGAACCGCCTTTAGACCTGGCCGAGATCGCTCGGCACATCCACATCGCGCAGCACATTCGGATCATCAATCTCGACGATGAACGGCGCGTGAGTCGAAAGGATGCCGCGCGCGCCCGCATCGCCGTCGAGCGCGGCGAGCGCCTCGCGATGCGCCATGCCGAATCCCACCGGATGCCCCCGCGTGCCCTGATAAAACGGCGCGACGAGTCCGGCGCCGGCGTCGAGCGCCCGCGCGACCGCTTCATACGTCGCGGCTTCTATCCACGGCATGTCGCCCAGCGCGACGAGCCAGCCATCGGATTCCGATGTCGCGCGCACGGCCGCGGCGAGCGCCGCGCCCATGCCGCGCTCGGCATCGATGCTGAAAATGACATTGCAACCCGCTTCGTTCAAAACATCGGCGAGCTTTTCCGCGCCGGGCCGCACTACCGCGATCACTTCGGCGGCGACCGCGAGCAGCCTGCGCGCCGATTGAAACACGACGGGCGTGCCGTCGGGCAGGGTGGCGAGCAGCTTGTTGTGGCGGCCGGACGGGTCGAAGCGGGTGCCGAAACCCGCTGCCAGCAGGATGCCGGTCGCGTTCGACGAATAGGTCATCGCGGCTGCTCGTGTGGGGATCGAAGAGGAATTGTGCGGCGCATCGAAGATCGTCGCAAGCATAAAAAAAGCACGCGGCGGTCGTGATGACCGCCGCGTGCATCGTTTCACGTCAGGCCGTCGTCGGCGGCAATATCTTGTCGAGTGTGATCGGCAGGTCGCGCACGCGCACGCCCGTCGCGTGATACACCGCGTTGCCGAGCGCGCCCGCCACGCCCGTTATCCCGATTTCGCCGATGCCCCGCGCGCCGTGCGGATTGATATGCGGATCGGGCTGGCCGACGAACGAAATATCCAGCGTGCCGATATCCGCGTTCACCGGCACGTGGTACTCCGCGAGATTCGCGTTGGTGTAGCGCCCGTAGCGCGCATCCAGCTCGCTTTTCTCGAGAAGCGCCGAGCCGACGCCCCACACGATGCCGCCCATCAACTGACTGTGCGCGGTCTTCTCGTTGAAGAGCGTGCCGACGTCGTACACCCCGACGATGCGCGGCACGCGAACGATCCCGAGATCGGCATCGACATGCACTTCGGCGAACACCGCGCCGAACGAGTGGAACGAGTACTGTTTTTTCTCATCGCCTGGGCGCGTCGTCGCGACGGCTTCGATCGCGCGGCCGCCGTTGCGCGCGATCACGGCCGCCGCCGGATCGCGCTTGTCCGGATTCGAGAGGCTCACGACCCAGCCGTTGGACACCGTCACGTCCTCGCGCGCGAGACCGGCGACGGGCGATCCGCGATCCGCCAACGCCATCGAGATGAGCTGATCGCGCGCCTCTATGGACGCCGCGCGCACCGCCGGCGACACGCTCGCCGCCGATTGCGAGCCGCCCGACACTGGCGCCTTCGGCAGCGACGAATCGCCGAGCGCGAAGCGCACGTAATCGAGCGGAAAGCCGAGCGCGTCGGCGGCGACCTGCGTCATGATCGTGTAAGTGCCGGTGCCGAGATCCTGTGTGCCGGAGGCGACCATCGCGGTGCCGTCGGGCAGGATGCGCGCAACCGCCGATGCCTCGCTGCGGTTCGCCGGATATGTCGCTGTCGCCACACCCCAGCCGATGAGCGTGTTGCCTTCGCGCATCGAGCGCGGCGCCGCGCTGCGCCGCGCCCAGCCGAACTTCTCAGCGCCGCGCGTGTAGCACTCCATCAGCGCCTTGCTCGACCAGGGTTTCTTCTCCTGCGGCTCCATGTTCGCGTAGTTCTTCAGGCGCAACGCGAGCGGGTCCATCTTCAACTGATACGCCATCTCGTCCATCGCCGTTTCGAGCGCGAACGAGCCGCTCGTCTCGCCGGGCGCGCGCATGAAGGTCGGCGTGCCGATGTCGAGCTTCACGAGCTTGTGCGACGTCGACTGGTTCGGCACCGCGTAGAGCATGCGCGTGACGATGGCCGAGCTCTCGGTCCAGTCCTCGAATGTCGATGTGGTCGAAATGACGTCGTGACGCATGCCGGTCATGGTGCCGTCGTCGCGCGCGCTGATCTGGATGCGCTGCTCCGTGTACGGACGGTTGCCGACTATGCCGAACATCTGCGGACGCTCGAGCACGAGCTTGACGGGCCGGCCCGTCTGCTTGGACGCCATCGCGGCCAGCACGACGTGCGACCACACCGAACCCTTGCAGCCGAAGCCGCCGCCGACGAACGGACAGATCACGCGCACGTCGTCCTCGGAGATACCGAAGAACTTCGCCACCGCGCTTTTCGCGCCGGACACGCCTTGCGTCGCGTCGTAGAGCGTGAGTTTCGGGCCGTCCCAGCGTGCGACCGTCGCGTGCGGCTCCATCGGGTTGTGATGCTCGTAAGGCGTCGTGTAGACGGCGTCGAGGCGCGTCGGGCCTTGCCGCAAGCCGGCGTCGACGTCGCCGCGCTTCGTCGTGATCGCTCGGCCCATCATCTTTTCCGGCTGATACGCGGAGGCCTTCGCGCGTGCGAAATCGGCATTGGGCATCGCGGCCTCGTAGCGCACGTCCACGTAACGCGCGGCGCCTTGCGCGTGCTCCAGCGAATCGGCGACGACGACCGCCACCGGCTCGTTGCTGTAACGCACCTGGTTGGTTTGCAGGAGCGTCAACTTGCGCACGGCGGGCGGCTGCGCGTCGGGAACGCCGCCGTTGGGCAGACGCATCGCGTTCTGATACGTCATCACGAGCAGCACGCCGGGCATCGATTGCGCGCGGCTCGTGTCGATCGAAGCGATGCGGCCGCTCGCGACGGTGCTCGTCACGAGCACCGCATGCGCGAGCTTCGCGTCGCTGTTGTCGGCCGAATAACGCGCCTGGCCGGTGACCTTGAGCACGCCGTCGGTGCGATCGAGCGGTTGTCCGATGAACGTCATGCGACACCTCCTGCCTGTTGAAGCGCGCGCACGATCGCACGCTGCGCGAGCGCGATCTTGAACGCGTTGTCGCGCTGCGGCGCCGCGCCTTGCACGGCGAGTGCGGCGGCGGTTTGCAGCGTCGATTTGTCGAGCGATTTGCCCGCGAGCGCCTGTTCGGTCGCGTTCGCGCGCCACGGCTTGTGCGCGACGCCGCCGAGCGCGATGCGCGCGCTTTTCACGGTGTTGCCGTCCATCTGCAACGCCGCCGCGACGGACACGAGCGCGAACGCATAGCTCGCGCGGTCGCGCACCTTCAGATATTTCGAGTGATCCGCGAAGAGCGGCGGCGGCAGATCGACGGACGTGATCAGCTCGCCCGCCTGCAAGGTGGTGTCGAGATCGGGCCTGTCGCCCGGCAGGCGATGAAATTCCGCGAACGGAATCGTCCGCTCGCCGTTCGGGCCGGTGACGCGCACGACGGCATCGAGCGCGGCGAGCGCGACGCTCATGTCGGACGGATTCGTCGCGATGCATTGACGGCTCGCCCCGAGAATCGCGTGCATGCGATTCATGCCATCGATGGCCGCGCACCCGCTGCCGGGCGCGCGCTTGTTGCACTGGGGAAAGCCCGGATCGTAGAAGTACGAGCAGCGCGTGCGCTGCATCAGATTGCCGCCGACGGTCGCCATGTTGCGCAATTGCGCCGACGCCCCCGAGAGCAGCGCCTGCGACAAGAGCGGGTAGCGCTCGCGCACCCAGGCGTGGTTTGCGGCGTCGCTGTTGCGCACGAGCGCGCCGAGCCGCAGGCCGCCGTCGGGCAGCGCGGTGATGCCGTCGAGCGCGTCGATGTGCGTGATATCGACGAGTCTCACCGGCCGCATCACGCCGCCTTTCATGAGATCGAGCAGATTCGTGCCGCCGCCGATGAACATGGTGCCCGGCTGGCCCGCCGCCGAGAGCGCGGAACCGATGTCCGCGGCGCGCTGATAGGAGATCGCGTCCATGTGCGTCTCCCTTAGGCGTTGCCCGACGCGACGGCTTTCACCGCCGCGACGATGTTCGGATACGCGCCGCAGCGGCAGATGTTGCCGCTCATGCGCTCGCGGATTTCATCGTCGGAGAGTTGCGCCGGGCGAAAGCGCACGTCGGCGGTGACGGCGCTCGCGTCGCCTTTGCGGTATTCGTCGATGAGCGCCGTCGCCGAGCATAGTTGCCCCGGCGTGCAGTAGCCGCACTGAAAGGCGTCCTTCTCGATGAACGCCTGCTGAATGGGCGCGAGCGTGTCGCCATCGGGCGCGAGGCCTTCGATGGTCGTGACGGATTCGCCGTCGTGCATCACCGCGAGCGTAAGGCACGAGTTGATGCGCCGGCCCGCTACGATCACCGTGCACGCGCCGCACTGTCCGCGGTCGCAGCCTTTTTTCGTGCCCGTGAGGTTCGCGTATTCGCGCAGCGCGTCGAGCAGCGTCGTGCGCGCTTCCACTTGCAATTCATACGGATGGCCGTTGATGGTGAGCTTCACGGGCATCATCGGCAGGGCGGCGGGCGGCGGTGCGGCGGCTGGCGTCGCCGCGGCTTGCTGTTGCGCATGCGCGAGCGGCGCGGCGCTCACGGCCGCCGCCGCCGCGGCCGACTGAAGGAAACGCCGGCGCGACGGCTTCTGCGCCGTGTCGCTGGCGTCGTGGGGATGGGTATCGGCTGGGGACATGGGGATCGGTTCTCCTCGCTCGTTCGGAAGGACGCCGCGCCGGCTCGAATCTTTATAGGCTTGTTGGCTCGCGACCGATTGCGACGGATCGGGCGGAGCGCCGATGTTCGAGTTCACGGGAGGCGTATGAGGCGCGGGGTCGCGATCGCTCGTCGACTGTAAGGGAACCGAACGTTCGTCGTCCCGCAACCGGTGAGGTGCAGCAAGTCCGATGCCATGCGGCGGCGTCTCGGATCGGATTCCGGCGCTCATGCGCGCCCATGCTCGAAAACGGGACGATCGTTTCGCTAAACGATCCGGCGTAAGCAACGCTTTGTGACGTCTGCACGCGCGCGCGCGGTTCAAAATTGCATGATTTTCGTCGCCGCGATCGCCGACATGCGATATCGCGGCGCGCAAGCACCTTTCAATCCCTGAGGTCCGTCATGCTCGATCCTTATCATCGCGCGATGCAGCACTATTCGGCGAATCAGTACGGCGAGGCACTGGCCGTTTTGTCGCCGCTGCTCGATCGCCCTCACGCCGATGTCGAGGCGCTCAATCTCGCGGCCGGATGCGCTTATGCGATGAATCGCGTGGATCTGGCCGAGGCGTACTGGCAGCGCGCGGTCGCCGACCATCCGCAGCACCCGGGCGTCCACAACAATCTCGGCAACCTCTACGAGCAACTGAAACGGTTTCCTGAAGCGGAAGCGATGTTCCGGCGCTCGCTCGATCTGAAGCCTGATTTCGCCGAAGCGCATTACAACCTCGGCAATGTGCTGGCGCTGCAGGAGCGGATCGCGGACGCGGAGCAGTCGCTGCGACGGGCGCTCGAATTGCGGCCGGACTTCGCGTCGGCGCATTACAGCCTGGGCAAGCTACTGATGAAGCAGGCGCGCCCCGAAGAAGCGAGGGAATGTTTTGGACTTGCGATCTACAACCGCCCGAACTGGGCCGACGCGCATTTTGGCTTGGGTAGCGCACTCGCCGCCTTGCAGCGCCGCGAGGAAGCCGAGCGCACGTATCGCGCGGCCATCGAATTGAATCCGCGTCTGGCGAGTGCATATCAGGGACTGGCGGAAATACTTGAAACGGATGGACGAGACGCGGGTCTGGAGGACGTCTATCGCCGTCTGGCCGATCAATTGCCCGAGTTGAGCGGCGCTCATTACAACCTGGGCCAGGTGATTTATCGAACCACGGCCCTTGCCGGGTTTGAGCGTATCGACGAGGCTGAAGCGGCATACCGTCGCGCGATCGAGGTCCAGCCGGATTACCTGCCGGCGTACATCGCGCTCGGCAACCTGCTCAAGGAGGACCCCGCGCGCGCGGACGAAATGCTGGCGACGTTTCGGCGCGCCGTGGAACTCGATCCGGATTCGGGGGAAGCCCGGCTCAATCTGGGCGGAGCGCTGCTGCGCGTTGGAGCGTATGCGGAAGGCTGGCCGTTGATGGAATCCCGCTACGACACTAGTGAGCGGCAGCGGCCCATGTTCCCGCCGAGCTTCCCTTTTCCGCGGTGGCAAGGCGAGCCGCTGGCCGGCAAGTCGATACTCGTGCTCCATGAACAGGGATTCGGCGACACTTTCCAGTTTTGCCGCTATCTGCCGATGCTGAAGTCGCAAGGGCTAACGACGCTCTCGTTCGCATCGCCGTTAGCGCCCGCGCTGCTCAGCTCGATCGATGGCGTCGACATCTGCATCGGCGGCGACGCCATCGACAGCCTCGCGCACCATGACTACTGGTGTTTGCTGATGAGCCTGCCGGCGCTGCTCGGAACCACGTACGACACCGTTCCCAACGTCACCCCCTATATCGCCGCGGACGAAGAGCGCATCGCACACTGGCGCAGCCGGCTGCCCGCGCAGGTGCCGAAGATAGGCTTCGCGGCGATGGCCGAGCCGCGGCCGTCCGTGTTCGACGCCCGCCGCTGGATCAGTGCGCAAGCATGCGTTCCATTGCTCGGCGTGTCCGGCGTGCGCTTCGTCAATCTGCAGAAGGCGCCGGTCGCGCGCGCGCAACTCGACACCCTGCCGCCGCATTTTCGGCCGCTCGACCTGATGGACGATGTCCAGGACTTCGCCGATACGGCCGCGATCATCGCCTCGCTCGATCTCGTCATCGCCGTGGATACGTCGGTCGCGCATCTCGCGGGCGCGCTGGGCAAGCCGGTGTGGATGCTACTGCCTTCGAACCCGTGCTGGCGCTGGCTGATCGACGGCGAAGAATCGGTCTGGTACCCGAAAGCGCGTCTGTTCAGGCAGACCAAACCCGGCCAATGGGACGATGTGATCGCGCGCGTCGCGGATGCGCTGGGCCGGTGGCGCGATGGCAATTAAGCACCGATCCGCGCATCATTTGATGAGCGCGAGCGCGTCCCTGAAGCGCGGATGCCTGAAACTGCCGAGCCAGCCGAAGATCGCCGTTTCGACGGTCGTGAGCCGCGCGCCGTCCTGCCTCGCCCGTTCGAGCGCGACGGCGCGATCTTCCGCGCGGCGGGACGCGACCGCATCCGCCACGTATTCCACGCGATAGCCGAGGCGCAGCAGCCCGAGCACCGTGAGCAGCACGCACACATGCGCCTCCGCGCCGGCGACCCACATTGTCGCGGGCGCGGGCGGCAGTGCATCGACGAAGGCGGGCGCGAGCGTCGCATCGAAGGTGTGCTTTTCGATCACCTTTGCCAGCCCAATATCTGCGAGCAGCGCGTCCACCGTCCCGCCGAGCCCGTGCGGATTCTGTTCCGTGACGACCACCGGCACGTCCAGCAGATTCGCCGCGCGCAGCAGCGTGCCGACGCGCGCCGTCACCCGCCCGGCGCCATCCAGATGCGGCAGCAGCCGCGCCTGCATGTCGACGATAACGAGCATGCCGCTTAAGCCTCGCTCTCCATGATCTTGTCGATGAGCCGCGCGTTCTCGCCCGCCGAGCCGATGCCCGCGTGCTTGGCCATCGGCACGAAGAAATGTGTGGCGATCGGCAGCTTCGAGCGTTCGAGCCAACTGTTCAGATGCGCAACGAGCCGTTTCGCCGGCGTCTTCAGCTCCTCGCGCAGGACGCCGGGGAGTTTTTCGAAGTGGCGCATCTCGGTCTGATACGGCTCGGGCGCGACGCACAGCGCGTTGGGCCGGCCATCGACATCGAGGGGAAGCCGCTCCAGCGCCTGATGCAGCAGTGCGACGCCTAGTCCCTCGCCGCGCCACGGCTTGCGCACTTCCCACAGGCTGATGTAAATCACGCGATGCGCATTGAACACCTCGCACAGCTTCTCGGGGCCGAGCGCCTCGGTGGCGGCGAGCGCGAGCGAGAGCATCTCGCCCGAGTACGTGTCGAGCGTATAGACGAGATCGGCGCTGCTCGTGAGCGGCGGCACCTTGACGAGCTGCAGGCGCACCGCCGCCGCGACGATGTCGCTGCCCGCTTCGTGAAACACGGCGAACGCGGTGCCGAGCCGCTCGTCATCGACCTGGGGATACTCGTGGCGATAGGTCATCGTGAAGAGAAACGGCCCGATCTTCTCCCGGTACGCGAGAGGCCGGTCGACATCGTAATCATCGACACCGTCGAGGCCGTAGGGATCGTAGTCGCGTTTCTCGCGCCGCTCGCCGTTTTGCACCGCGGCTGCAAGCGCCGCGAGCGGGCGGCGCGACTCGGGCACGAGATCTTCCGGCAACCCTTCCCACGTGAGGCGCAGGAATTCCCGCCCGCCGCGATAGTGCGTCTCGAAGAGCGAGAGCACCTGCCCGCCCGCGACCGGATCGAGGATGCGCTGCGCGCAATCGTAGGCGCGCTCGAGGAGTTGATCGGCTTCGGCGGGATCGGGCGCGAGGTGCGGCTCGCTGCCCTGCGGCGTGGCGGGCAAGCCTTTTGCGAGACGTTCCCTGTGCGCGAGTTCGAGCCATTCGTCAGCGGCGCGTTCGGCGATGAAACCCGCTGCGATCCGGTAGCCCGTCAGCACGATCGACTGGCCGGTGCGCCCGAGCGGAAACACGTACTCGTCGTTCATGGCGTCGTCGACGGTGACGCCGCGGAAGGTTTCGCGCGGCGCGCTCACGTTCGCGGCCGCATCGAAACGGTCATGCGACAGCACGTGGGCGACGAGGTCTGACGCGGCGGGACCGAATTCCGCTCCGGCGCCGGGAAGCAGCTTCAGCAGGGACAAGGTACTCGTGGTGCCGGTCGTGCTCGATGTGCTCATGAATGCCATCTCCGATCGTGGAGGGTTATCGTAACAAACCGTCGGATTTACGGGAGATATCGATGAACGTTCAAAAGGATGATGAGCGGGCGGCTACGGTTCATGAAGGCGGGTGCGCATGCGGCGCGTTCCGCTTTCGCGCGGCGGGCGGGCCGAAGCGCGTCGGGATGTGCCATTGCATGACGTGCCGGCAGGTGCACGGCTCCGCCTTTGGAGCTTATGCGATTTATGCGCGCGGCGACGTGATGATGAGCGGCAGCCTCTCGACGTGGCGCAGTTCCGAGGACGGCCGCCGGCATTTTTGCCCGGTGTGCGGCTCGGTCGCTTACATGGAATACACGACGCGCGATGAAGTGGACCTGCCTCTCGGCGCGTTCGACGAAACCGGGCTCTTCGAACCGGACTACGAGCTGTGGTGCAAGCATCGCGAGCCGTGGCTGCCCCAGGGCGTCCGTCCGGAGTACGACGAAGAGCGCGCGCACTAGGAGGCGAAATGCCGGGACGCATCCGTATCGGCATTTCGGGCTGGCGCTATGCGGGCTGGCGCGGCGTCTTCTATCCGAAGAAGCTCGCGCAGGCGCGCGAGCTCGAGTTCGCGTCGCGCGCGGTACAGACAGTCGAGATCAACGGATCGCATTATTCGCTGCAAAGCGTGGCGAGCTATCGCGCCTGGCATGACGCGACGCCCGCCGGCTTCGTCTTCAGCGTAAAGGGGCCGCGCTACCTCACGCACATGCTGCGTTTCCGCGACGAAACCGCCATCCCGGCGATCTCGAACTTCTTCGCCTCCGGCGTGCTCGCGCTCGGCGACAAGCTCGGGCCATTTCTCTGGCAGTTTCCGCCGAACTTCGCATTCCGCCCGGACGCCTTCGCGCGATTTCTCGAACTGCTGCCGACAGACACCGTCGCCGCCGCGCGTCTCGCTCAAGGCCATGACACGCGTGTGAAGAATCCTTGGTTCGAGCCAGGGAAAAAGCGCGCATTGCGGCACGCGATCGAGATTCGTCATCCGAGCTTCTGCACCGATGAGTTCGTGCGGCTCCTGCGCAAACATCGCATGGCGCTCGTCGTCTCGGATTCCGTCGCCGGCTGGCCGTATGCGGAAGACCTGACGGCTGATTTCATGTATCTGCGGCTGCACGGCAGCGAAACGCTTTACGGCGGCAGTTATAAAGACGAGGCACTCGATGAATGGGCGCGCCGCATCGCATCTTGGGCGGCGGGCGGACAGATCGACGACGCGCGTGTGATTTCCTCGGCGAAACCGCGCCCGCGCGCCGCACGCGACGTCTTCTGCTACTTCGACAACGACCAGAAAGTACGCGCGCCGTTCGATGCGCGCCGTCTCATGGAACGCCTCGGACTTGGCCCTTGCGCCAGTAATCCAATAGAGACACACCGTTGAAGACCGGGACAGCTTTTGTCCCGCCGGAACTGCATGCTCTCGTCAACGGTCCGAGCAATTGCATTCGCGCCCGGAAAATAAGACGATAGGCGGCGTGCGCTGTGCACGCTGTCGAAAGCGCCGGAAGCGCGGCAGCGGCAGGATCGAGAACCTTTGAACTTCATGGCCAGCGAGGAGCATCGATACCATGATGAAGCAACCGGTCAGCGGCAGCGACAAGATTCATCCCGAAGGCGCGACATGCATCGGCGACTGCGATCCTTCCCAGCAGATCGAAGTGATCGTGATGCTGCGACGCAAGGACGAAGCCGGATTCAAGCAGATGATGTCGCGCATCGATGCCGGCGAGGCGCCAGCGCAAGCCGTCTCGCGCGAGGAATTCGACAAACGTTTCACGGCATCCGACCAGGACGTCGAGAAGGTCAAGGCCTTCGCCAGGCAATACGGCCTGACAGTCGTGCGCGCCGAAACCGAGACGCGCAGCGTGGTGCTGAAGGGCAGCATCGAGCAGTTTCAGAATGCTTTCGACGTCAAGCTCGAACGCTTTCAACATCACAACATCGGCGAATATCGCGGCCGCTCGGGGCCAGTCAAGGTGCCCGAGGACATGCACGATGTCGTCACCGCCGTCCTCGGCCTCGACAGCAAGCCGCAGGCGCGTCCGCATTTCCGTTTCCGTCCGCCGTTCAAGCCCGCGCGCGGCGCGGCGCCCGCGTCTTTCACGCCGGTCGATCTGGCGCGCCTCTACGATTTCCCCGATGGCGACGGCGCCGGCCAGTGCATCGCGATCATCGAGCTGGGCGGCGGTTATCGCGACGCCGATCTCTCCGCGTATTTCTCGAAGCTCGGCGTGAAGGCGCCGAAAGTCGTCGCGGTCGGCGTCGACAACGCGAAGAACGCGCCCACGGGCAACCCCAACGGACCCGATGGCGAAGTGACGCTCGATATCGAGATCGCGGGCGCCATCGCGCCGGGCGCGCGCATCGCCGTGTACTTCGCGCCGAACAGCGACGCGGGTTTCGTCGATGCCGTCAATCGCGCGCTGCACGACTCGACCAACAAGCCGTCCGTGATATCGATCAGTTGGGGCGGCCCGGAGTCGAACTGGTCCTCGCAGTCGATCGGCGCGTTCAATGACGTGCTGCAGAGCGCGGCGGCGCTCGGCGTGACGGTCTGCGCCGCCTCGGGCGACGGCGGCTCGTCCGATGGCGCCGGCGACGGCACGGATCACGTCGACTTCCCCGCGTCGAGCCCGTATGTGCTCGGCTGCGGCGGCACGAGCCTCGCGGCATCCGGTTCGGGCATCGCGAAGGAAGTCGTGTGGAACGACGGCGACCAGGGCGGCGCGGGCGGCGGCGGCGTCTCGGGCGTTTTCGCATTGCCGGCGTGGCAGGCGGGCTTGTCGGTCACGCGCAACGGCAAGGCGACGACGCTCGCGAAGCGCGGCGTGCCGGACGTGGCGGGCGATGCGTCGCCGCAAACCGGCTACGAGGTGCTGATCGACGGCGAGGATACGGTCGTCGGCGGCACGAGCGCGGTCGCGCCGCTGTGGGCTGCGTTGATCGCGCGGATCAACGCGATCAACGCGTCGCCTTCGGGCTTCGTCAATCCGAAGCTCTACAAGGCGAAGGCAGCGTTCCGCGATATCACGCAAGGCAACAATGGCAGCTTCTCGGCGGCGGCCGGCTGGGACGCGTGCACCGGCATGGGCAGCCCCGACGGCGCGAAGATCGCGGCCGCGCTCGAGCCCGCAAAGAGTTGAAACGAGATGCAGCAAGGCGTAAGACAGTGAACAACAACCACGACGACGATTCTGGAGCGACGACGATGAACTCCGATCCACTGGCAGCGAGCGACAAACCTTCCAGCGCGGAAGAACCGGCCACGGCGGCCGCCGCGAAGAAAGCGCCGAAGAAGACCACGACGGCGAAGAAGGACCAGCCGTACTTCGACCCTGTTGCATACGGCAACGGCCCCGACGACGCGATCGCCGCGACCGAAGCCGACGAGAATGCGGCGATCACCCATCACAGCGTGACGATCGGCGGCGCGAAGATCGCCTATACCGCGACGGTCGGCCATCTCGTGACGGTCGATCCGAGCAGCTCGAAGCCGACCGCGAAGATGTTCTATGTCGCGTTCACGAAGGACGGCGCGAAGGAGGAAGCGCGTCCGCTCACGTTCTTCTATAACGGCGGGCCGGGCTCGTCGGCGGTATTCGTGCTGCTCGGCTCGTTCGCGCCGCGCCGCATCAAGACGGCGATGCCGGGCTTCACGCCGCCCGCGCCGTATCAGATGGAGGACAACCCGGACAGCCTGCTCGATCGAAGCGACCTGATCTTCATCAATCCTGTCGGCACGGGCTATTCCGCCGCGATCGCGCCGAACAAGAACCGCGATTTCTGGGGCGTCGACGAGGATGCGGCGTCGATCGCGCAGTTCATCAAGCGCTATCTGACGAAGAACAACCGCTGGAATTCGCCGAAGTTTCTATTTGGCGAGTCGTACGGCACGGCGCGCAGTTGCGTGCTCGCGTACAAGCTGCATGAGGACGGCATCGATCTGAACGGCGTCACGCTGCAGTCGTCGATTCTCGATTACCGGCAGGCGGGCAATCCGGTGGGCGCACTGCCGACCGCGGCGGCGGACGCGTGGTATCACAAGAAACTCGGCGTGCATCCGACGCCGACCAATCTTCTGAATTTTGCGGAAGAGGTGGCGGAGTTTTCGCGCACGGATTATCTGAACGCGCTGCGCAAGTTCCCGCAAACCGACGACGAAGTGGTCGAGAAGCTGTCCGAATACACGGGCATCGACAAGGCGACGCTGCTCGCGTGGAGTCTCGATATCGCGGCGTACGACAGCCGCGGCAACTCGCTGTTTTTGACGACGCTGCTAAAGGCGAAGGGCGAATCGCTCGGTGCCTACGACGGGCGCGTGACGGCGATTTCGACGGGCATCGCGGGCAAGATCGACCCGAATTCCGGCGGCAACGACCCGACGATGACGGCGGTAAGCGGCGTCTATACGACGATGTGGAACAGCTATCTGAACGAGCATTTGAAGTTCACGTCGACGTCGTCGTTCACCGATCTGAACGATCAGGCTTTCCTCAACTGGAACTTCAAGCACACGGACCCGACGGGCGCGCAGAAGGGCGTGGATTCGAAGGGCAACATCATTCTCTATACGGCGGGCGATCTCGCCGCGGTGATGGCGTTGAATGTCGATTTGAAGGTGCTTGCCGCGAATGGGATGTATGACTTCGTGACGCCGTTCTATCAGACGATCATCGATTTGCAGCAGATGCCGCTGATCGACAAGACCGTGCGGCAGAATCTATCGGCGACGTTTTATCCGTCGGGGCATATGGTTTATCTCGACGGCGGATCGAGGACGCAGCTCAAGGCGGATCTTGCCAGGATGTATGACGACGCGACCGCCAATCATGCGGCGATGGGGCGGATCATTGCGTTGCAGAAAGTTACTGCGGATAAGCTGGGGGCATTATCGCCGGTGGGTTGAAAGGTTTGTTTTTTGCCGCGGGCGGCGGGGGTTTTTTTTGCTTTCGCCGGATCCCGTTTTGTTATTGGTCTATTAGCGTTGCCCCTATGCGGGGCGGCAGTCACTTTCTTTGCTGCTGCAAAGAAAGTAACCAAAGAAAGCAGCTTGTTAGGCCCGCGGTCACACGCAGTTTGGCCATGCTTGCCAGGCGATCGTGGGCTGCCTAAGTGTCGCCCTCACAAGGCTAATCGGCTTGGCTCGCGCACGGTCTGACAAGCTAGTACCCTGAGCGTGCTGGTTCAGCACCAAATAGCTTCGGCACAGCGCTGCGCGCTGCCGCTGGGTCTACAAGGGAAACCAACCTATCGCACATGCAATGAGATGGAAGCGTTAGCGACGAAGCACGCGCAAACCCGATGAACCCATCGGCCGCGAAGCGGGCCGGAGCCATTTGGCGCTGAGCCAGTGAGTCAAGCGGTGCGAGGCGACAGACCGTGCGCGAGCCAAGCCCGGTCAGACCTTTGAGGGCGACACTTAGGCAGCCCACGATCACATGGCAAGCGTGGCCAAACTGCGTGTGACCGCGGGCGTCTCGAGCTGCTTTCTTTGGTTACTTGTATATTGACTCCAAGTATTCGGAAACTATCTTTCCACTTACTCGAAGCGGTA
>NZ_JALQDT010000049.1:0-94480 GCF_023631085.1 Caballeronia sp. INML1
TCGCACCCCCTGGAATCCCCCACATCACGATCACTTGTGACCCAGCACTTGACTCTCAATACAGTTGCTTTCTTTGCAGCAGCAAAGAAAGTGACTGCCGCCCCGCATAGGGGCAACGCTAATAGACCAATAACAAACCGGGACCCACCACCTAAAAGCAGGAACACCAATTGCGACCGGTTGAGCGCAAAACCTCACCCGCAAACCCGGAGTCCCCCAAATGGCAACAAACAAACAGCCGCCCCCGAGCGGCGTCGCCCGCACCCCGTCGCAAAGCAACACCAACAAAAAAGTCGAAGCCCTCGAAACCTTCCGCACCGACGCCACGAACCAGGCCCTGACGACGAACCAGGGCGTCAAGGTCGCCGATAACCAGAACACGCTGCGCGCCGGCGAGCGCGGCCCCTCGCTGCTCGAAGACTTCATCATGCGTGAAAAAATCACGCACTTCGATCACGAGCGCATTCCAGAACGCATCGTCCATGCCCGTGGATCCGCCGCGCATGGCGTATTCAAAGTGTATGAATCGCAGGCCGAACTCACCAAGGCCGCGTTCCTGCAAGACCCATTGAAGGAAACGCCTGTCTATGTGCGTTTCTCAACCGTGCAAGGCTCGCGCGGCTCGGCCGATACCGTGCGCGACGTGCGCGGCTTCGCCGTCAAGTTCTATACGGAAGAGGGCAACTTCGATCTCGTCGGCAACAACATGCCAGTGTTCTTCATCCAGGACGCGATCAAGTTCCCCGACTTCGTCCACGCCGTCAAACCCGAGCCGCATAACGAAATGCCGCAAGGCGCATCCGCGCACGACACCTTCTGGGATTTCGTTTCACTCGTCCCCGAGTCCGCGCACATGGTGCTCTGGACGATGTCCGACCGCGCGATTCCCCGCAGTCTGCGCACGATGGAAGGCTTCGGCATCCACACCTTCCGGTTCATCAACGCGCAAGGAAAAGGACGGTTCGTGAAGTTCCACTGGCGCCCGACGATCGGCTCGGCGTCGCTGCTGTGGGACGAAGCACAGAAGCTCGCGGGCAAGGACTCGGACTTCCATCGGCGGGATCTATGGGAAGCGATCGACAACGGCGACTATCCCGAGTGGGAACTCGGCGTGCAGATCGTCGAGGAAGAGGACGAGCACAAGTTCGACTTCGATCTGCTCGATCCCACCAAGATCATCCCCGAGGAACTCGTGCCGCTGAAGATGATCGGCAAGCTCACGTTGAATCGCAATCCGGACAACTTCTTCGCCGAGACGGAGCAGGTCGCCTTCTGCCCGGGGCATATCGTGCCGGGCATCGACTTCACGAACGATCCGCTGCTGCAAGGGCGTCTCTTCTCGTACACCGACACGCAGATCAGCAGACTCGGCGGTCCCAATTTCCACGAGATTCCGATCAACCGCCCGCTCGCGCCGCTGCATAACGGTCAGCGCGACGCGATGCATCGCCAGACGATCGACAAGGGGCAGGCCTCCTACGAGCCGAATTCGATCGACGGCGGATGGCCGAAGGAAACCGCGCCGGCCGCGGCGGGCGGCGGCTTCGAGACTTATACGGAACGCGTCGAAGGGTCGAAGATCCGCGTGCGCAGCCCGTCGTTCCGGGATCACTACTCGCAGGCGACGCTCTTCTGGAACAGCATGACCGATCCCGAAAAGGATCACATCGTCGGCGCTTATTCTTTCGAGCTTTCGAAGGTCGAGCGCAAGCCCATTCGCGAGCGCCAGCTCGGCATCCTCGCGAATATCGACGAGACGCTCGCCGCGCGCGTTGCCGCCAATCTCGGGCTACCCGCGCCGAAGAAGAGCGCCGACGCCGACGAGCTCGGCAAGTCGTCGGTGAAGGAGTCGCCGGCCTTGTCGATCATCGCGAAGGCGAAGCCTTCGGTCAAGACGCGCAAGGTCGCGATTCTCGCCGCACGGGGCGCCGACGCCGCGAGCATCAAGGCCGTGCAGGACGCGCTCAAGGCCGAAGGCGCGCACGCGAAAGTCATCTCGCCGACGCTCGGCTCGCCGGCGCCAGGCATCGAGGCCGACGCGACCATTCTCGGCATGCCGTCGATCATGTTCGACGGCGTGATCGTCGCGGGCGGCAAGGAGAGCGCGAAGACGCTGTCCGAATCCGGCGACGCGCGTCATTTCGTGCTCGAAGCGTTCAAGCATCTCAAAGCGATCGGCGCGCTCGGCGACGGAGAGGATCTGCTCGCAGCCGCTCATCTGCCAAACGGCGAGGAAGGCGTCGTCGTCGGCAGCGATGTGAAACAGGTACTGAAGCGGTTCATCGAAGCGATGAGCATGCATCGCGTGTGGTCGCGCGCGCAAAAGGCTGAATCGGTCCCGGCCTGACGCAAGGTTCGCAAAACAAGCCCGCGCGTCGCGTTTCGCCGGTTGCAACGGTACGGGCGACCATGCCACTGGCCGGTGATATACGCACCGCGGCCTTTTTGAGAAACTAACCGCACCGATTATTGCGGAGGTGCGGCTTGTTCGATCATGCAGGGCCAGGTAGCGACGTTGCGCGGGCCGCACGCGCGCGACGGCGCTCGTGCGTGGCGATCCTCTTCGTCATCCTGATGACAGGCGTGCTATGCGCGGCGTCCGCGACGGCGGCCGCGAAAGAGCGCATCGTCGTCGGCGTGGCACCAGGCGTCGTGCCGCCGCTCGACATGGCGTATCCGCGTGCGGGCGATCCGCGCGGCATCTCGGTCGACTACGTGAACGCCGTCGCGGGCGCGCTAAAGGCCGATACGCAATGGCGTCTCTATTCGAGCCGCGCCGCAATGATTGCAGCGCTCAAGCGCGGCGAGATCGACATGGCGACCGGCGCGACGGGCGAGGACAGCGGCGCGGCGCTCGCCTACAGCCGCCCGTATCTGCCGCGCAAGCAGCTCTTCATCGAACCGATCGAGACGCGCCCGCCGACGCATCGGATCGCGTACGTCGACACGCAAACCTCGCCGGCGCGCTTGCGGGCCGCGTATCCGTCGATGACGCCCGCCGCTTATCCCGACCTGATCGGCGCGCTGCTGGCCGTATCGTTCGGCGATGCCGACGCGTTCGTCGGCGACATGACCGCCGCCGCCTACGTCCTCAGGCATTTCAAGTTGCCAAACGTGGCCGTCACCCACTTCGCCGCTGCCGACGAAGACGGTTACCGTTTCGCATTCGCGGCGGACCGGCCCGGAGCCGTTTCATTGCGGCACCGGATCGATGACGCGCTCGCAGCGCTGCCGCCGGCATTTCTGCTGCTCGAGTATGCACGGTGGAATCCGAGCGCGGACTTGATCGCGCAGCGCAGACCCATCGAGCTGTCCGAAGAGGAAGCCGCGTGGGTGAAGGCGCATCCCGTCGTTCACTTCTCGATGCTCGCGCAAGGCGCGCCCCTCTCGTTTCGCGACTCGCAAGGCCAGCCAGCGGGCGTCGCGGTCGATCTGCTCAATGCGATCGGACGCGTCACGGGGCTGCGCTTCGAAGCCCGCATGCGCGATTCGATCGATCAGTTGACGGCCGACATGAAAAGCGGCACATCCGCCATCGTGCCTTACGGCATAGGCGATGCGCCCATGGCCGGGACGGTATCCTCGGCGCCGACCGGCGAGGGCATCTTCGCGATCGTGACGGCGGCGGGTCAGCCGCGGCGGCGTGACGCAGCCGCGCTCGCGGGCAAGCGGGTCGCGCTCGCGGCCTATGCGCCGCTGCAAACACTCGTGCGGCAGCAGGCTCCGGACGCGCGTTTCATCTACACGGCGCGGCTTGAAGAGCAGCTTCACGCCGTCGCGCGAGGGGAAGCCGACGCAACTGTCACCGATCTGACCTTCGCAAACTATCGGGTGGGCAATCCGTACCGCGGTTCGCTCGTCGTGAGCGGTGTGCTGTCGACGCAGCCGGTCCCGTACAGGCTGAGCGTTGCGGCCAACGAGCCGATCCTGCTCGGCATCATCAATCGTGCGCTCGCCAGCTTGCCGCTTCCGCAACTGGAGTCGATCCGCGCACGCTGGGCCCTCTCCGAGCATCCCGAGCTGCTGTGGGAACGCCGCCGCCCGCAAGTCGCGCTCGGCGCGCTGCTGGGCGCCGCGCTCGTGCTGGTGCTCGCTGGCTGGGCGCTGACGCTGCGCGTGCAGGTCGGCCGCCGGATTGCCGCCGAGAATGCAATGCGCGCCGCGAAGGAAGAAGCCGAGACGGCGAACCGCGCGAAGTCCACCTTCCTCGCGGCGATGAGCCACGAAATCCGCACGCCGATGAACGCCGTGCTCGGGCTGCTCGAAATGGAGCTGCGCGCACCCGGTGAGCGCGCCGCGACCGAGCGCGCGCTGTCGATCGCGCACCGGGCCGCACACGATCTGCTCGGCCTGATCGACGATTTGCTGGACGTGGCGAAGATGGAGGCCGCACGCCTCGTGCTCGCGCCTGCGCCGCTCGAGATCGAGGCGTGGGTCGCGGGCGTCGCGGCGATCTATGAGCCCGTCGCGCGCGCGAAGGGCGTCGGGCTCGCCGTGAAGTGCCTGTCCGATGGCGGCCCCGCCTGGGTCCTCGCCGATGGCCAGCGTCTGCGGCAGATCGTCGGCAACCTGCTCTCGAACGCGATCAAGTTCACCGATGCCGGCGCGGTCACGCTCGAATACGGCGTCGCCCCGCCCCGCGACGACAGGCGCGCGGTGACGCTCGCGGTATCCGACACGGGCATCGGCATCGCGCCCGAGAAACAGGCGATGCTGTTCACGCCGTTCGTGCAGGCGCACGATGGCCACGCGCGCAGCGTCGGCGGCACCGGGCTCGGACTCACCATCAGCAAGCGGCTCGTCACGATGATGGGCGGCACGATCGAATTCTCGAGCGCACCCGGACGCGGCACGCGCTTCACGGTGCGGCTCGATTTGCCGCAGGCGCAAGCCGTTGCATCCGTTGTCCCATCCGTCGTCGAGACGGGACCGGTACAGGCGCATGCCATGGAGGCATCGCTCGCGGGCCTGCGCGTGCTCGTCGTCGACGATCATCCGGCCAACCGCATCGTGCTCGACCGGCAGATCAGGCTGCTTGGCGGTGTCGCGCAACTGGCAGTCGACGGCCAGGGCGCGCTCGCACGCTGGCGCGCCGAGCCACGCGCGCTCGACGTGATCGTCACCGATTGCTCGATGCCCCGAATGAGCGGCGAGGAACTCACGCGAACGATCCGGGACGACGAAGCCAAAGACCCGTCGAGGCCGCGCGCCGTGCCGATCGTCGGCCTGACCGCGAATGCGCAGCCCGACGCGGCCATGCGCGCGATCGCATCGGGCATGAACGCCTGCCTCGTGAAGCCGCTCGCCCTCGACGATCTGCGCGAGGCGTTACTTGCGGTGACGCGCCGCGGCCGAGAATCGACGGCGTCGCCGAAAGTGCCAACGGCCGCGCCCGATCCGGACACGCCGGTGTTCGACCACGCCGCGCTGGCAGGCTTCGGCGATCAGGCCGGCACGCTCATCGACACGCTGAGAGCCGCCAACGCACAGGACCTCGCCGATGCGCACGCCGCATTCGACGCCTGCGACCACGCCCGCCTGCGCGATATCGCGCATCGCATGAAGGGTGCAGCCGCGGTGATCAAGGCGGCGCCGTTCATTCGCGCGTGCGTCGCGTTGCAGCGCGATTGCGAACGCGCGGTCGCCGAAGATCGCAACGGCGACGACGATGCGCCTGTCGCCGCATCGTTCGCGGCATTCGTCACGGCGGCCGGGGCGCTCGATGCGGCGCTCGCCGATCCGCTCGCCTGTGCGTCGTCCGCATCCGGCTCATCGACATGACGCGCTTCGAGGCTCGTGACGAACGCTTCGCGTGCAGCGTGCGTTTCGTGTGTTTTAATTGAACCTCAATCATCTCAAAAAACGCGCGGCTATCCGTGGCCGCGATGGATGCGCAAAGAGGCATGAGTCGAAGGGATACGCGGTTCACCGAGAAAACGAAGCCGGGCGCGGGCCGCAGGAGCCGGCGCGCGCGTGCGGCGCTGGCGTTTTGCTGCGCGATGTTCGCGTTGATGCCGGGCACGCCGCGCGCCCAGCGCGCCGAATGGCTCGATGCGCGCGTCACGCAGGCGACCATCGTCGATACGATCTGCGTGCCGGGCTATGTGGACCGCGTGCTGCCGTCGTTCGAGATTCAGATGCACCAGAAGGAGCGGCTTTTGAAGCAGCGGAGCATCGATGCGTCGTTCGCGTCGGAATATGCGCTCGATCACCGCATGCCGGTGCTGCTCGGCGGCTCGCCCAATTCTCCCGCGAATCTCGATCTGCGCCGCTGGGAAGGGCGTGCGGGCCAGCGGCGCAAGGAACGGCTCGCCGTCTATCTGAAGCGCTGCGTCTGCACCGGCGACATCACGCTAAAGAGTGCGCAGAGCGCGATGGCGGGCGACTGGCCCAATCGCTATCCGAATCTTTCGAGCATGACGTGCAACGGCTTCTGACGATTGATCCGGGGCATCCGTCCGATTTAGAACATTTATTGAAAAAGGACGCGATGTCGCAGCACGCGAATGGTCTACGGGATTAGTATGGAGCTATCTCGAAATTCGTCTGGAGCTTGCCATGATCGTTACGTAGTGTCCTTTCTGGTCATCGGCACGCTTGCGGCGCACATGATCGTGAAGCAGCGCCGGCAGCCCGTGCGCGTGCGCGCAAGGAGGTGAAGGCGATGAACCTGATCGTCTGGAATCTTCCGCAACGCTGCGCCGCGCGCGACGTGCGACGCTTTCTGGAGCATGAGCTCGGCGGCTATGCGAGCGATATCGAAGTCCACGGCGCAGGCACCGCTCACGCCTACGCGACCGCCAGGCTCGCGATCGATGTGCCTTACATCGGCGAGGCGATCGCGCAGAAGCTGTGTCATCAGCGCTTGCTCGACGAGCCCTTGCGCGCGCGCGCATCGCCATCGGGTGATGCGTCCATCCGCCTGCATTGAGCGCCTGCGCTGCGCCGTACGGCGCGCGGCGCCCGGAATGAACTTTGCTGAATTTCCCCTGACGAACGTTATGTAGCGGCGAAGCCGGTGCCTCGTGCGCACCGGCTTTTTTGTCTGCGCGAGATTTGACGCAGGCGCCGCTCGTCGGCAGAACGCAAAGCGGATCATTCATATCGATGCATCAGGCAGGAAAGAACAAGACGCCGCTCGGCGCAAGGATCTTCATGAGCGCGGCGGCGGGCGCGCTCCTTTCGATGGCGACAGCGGTTCATGCGCAGCCTCAGGCTGCGTCGGGCGCATCGGGGACGGTCGGGCAGGGCCGTGTGACGGCGCGGCCCGTCGCGCCCGCGGTGCCCGTGCCGCCGATGCCGCAAAGCGCGAGCATCCCGCATGGCGCGAGCGCGCCTGAACGCGGGCTGCCGGCCATGCCCGTGCCGATGCCGGCGCAACCGGCCCCCACAGCTTCCGCGGCTTCCGAGGCTGCCGCCGCATCAGCCGCGAGCGCGGCGTCGGCGGCATCGGCGGCAAGCGCCGCGAGCGCGGCATCCGAAGCACAGGCGCCCGAAGTGCCGCTGCCCCCGGAGCCGCCCGAACCCAATCTTGCGCAGCGTACCGGGATACCGCCGGCGGGCGCATACGCGATGCGGCAGAACTTCGCGAAGGAAGTCGACCGGCGTCTCACTGTGCCCGTCGCGGATCAGCAGGCGTATGGCCGTTTGCTCCAACATGCGCTCGACGATGACGGCCACGGCGATCTCGCCAACGAGTTCGTCGTGCTGGTCGATCGCAGTGCGAACGTGCAGGCGATCTTCATCTACTTCCGCGCGAAGGCGGGCGATGCGTGGTCGATGATCGGCGCGTCGCCGGTATCGACGGGCCGTCCCGGCACGTACGATCACTTCGTCACGCCGCTCGGCGTCTTCCAGCACGTGCCAGGCAACATGGACTTCCGGGCCGAGGGCACGCTGAACGAGTTCAAGATCCGCGGCTACGGCGCGCGCGACATGCGCATCTACGATTTCGGCTGGGCCGAGGGCGAGCGCGGCTGGGGCAAGGGCGGCAAGTCGCCGATGCGCTTCCAGATGCACGCCACCGATCCGGAGAAACTGGAGCCGCTGCTCGGCATGCGGCATTCGAAGGGGTGTGTGCGCATTCCGTCGACGCTCAACACGTTCATCGATCATTACGGCATTCTCGACGCGCAATACGAGGCACGCGCATCCGAAGGCGAGTCCATGTGGGTCCTGAAGGCCACGCGCAAGACGACGCCTTGGGCGGGCCACTATCTCGTTGTCGTCGATACGGGAAGGAAAACGCGGCCGGCGTGGTCGCCGGGCCCGGGGAAGGCGGTGCGCGAGCACATTCCGGCGGGCGCGAACACGGTCGATTGAGCCGCGCGCCTGTTTCGAGCGCGCGAGCAAGCGCGGATAGAACCGCGCGAGAAAGACCCCGAGGCGGCTATCTCGCGCGCGCGAGCAGCACGCCCGCAAGCGCGACGCCAAAGCCCGCGAGTTGCACGGCGTCGAGCGTCTCGCCGAACGCGAGAAAGCTTTCGAGTGCGGCGAGTGGCGGCGCGAGAAAGAGCAGGGCGGTCGCGCGCGATGCGTCGCCGCGCCGGACCATCCATACGAGCAGCGTCGTCGCGACGCCCGAGAGCATCGCGATGCCCCATGCGAGCGAGAGCCACGTCGTCATCGACGGAATGAAGCGATGCTCCCCGAGCGCCATGACCAGCACCAGCGCGACGATCGCCGCGCCGGCGTTCTGCAGCGCGCTGGCGCTGCGGATATCGGCGCGTGCGAGGGAGGTCTTCTGGTACAGCGTGCCCGCGGTGATGGCGACGACGGAGAGCAGCGCGATCGACACGATGATCCACTGCGAGGCATGCCCGCTTGCTGCATGTTGGACGTGCGCGCCGCTCGCCGCGATCTTCGGCGCGAGTACGAGCGCGACGCCCGCGAGGCCCAACGCGAGGCCGCCCCATGCGCGTGGCGAGAGCCGTTCACCGAAGAGCCGCGCGGCGACGGCGGCCGTCAGGAGCGGTTGCAGCGCGCCGAGCAGCGCCATGACGCCCGCGCCCAGCCCCTCTGCGACGGCCCAGTAGCCCGCGCCGAGATAGACCCCTTGCAGGAGCGCGCCAGCGACGAGGTGCCGGCCGATGTCGCGGCCCTTCGGCCAGGGCGCCCGCGTGATGACGGCGATCACGAGAAACAACAGCGTCGTGCCGGCGAAGCGCGCGAGCAGATACAGATTCGGATCGACGTAAGGCGTGATCGCCCGTGCGACGATGAAGCCGGTCGACCAGAGAAACACGAAGACGGGAGCGGCGAGGATCGAAACCATGTGAGGCATGCGGCAAGATGAGATGCCGCAGTATCGGTGCGGATGCCCGCAGTCGTCTTGTTCAACCGTGCACTCGCCGGTGCGGGCGCGTCATTCGATTGCGAAGGTGTCGAGCGGCTGATTCGCGCGTGCATCGCCCTCGAAGCGGCGCGATAGTTGCGCATGCAACCGCTTTGCTTCGTCGAGGGTGAGATCGATCCAGTACGGATCGCCCGCAGCGTCGTTCAAGCGATCGGGAGGGAACTGGATTTCGATCACTACGCCTTTTTTGTACATCTTCGTGCCTTGTCCGGAGCTTCGTGCGAAGCCAGATAGTCTAGCGGACAGGTACTCGTGGATTGCTTACCCTGCGGAAAGAATGCATTGCTTTGGGCGGGCAAAACAACCAAACCCGGTTCACATCGATGTCACAGACCTCTGCAATGCTTGGCGGTTGAAGGTCGCCACCGCCCATCCACCACCCCGACAAGAGACACCATAAATGACCCGCGATTTCCGCTTCGCGCGCCACGTGCTGCCGGCGTTCGCCGCCATCACCCTGTTTGCCGCGATGCCCGCCCACGCCACCGACGCCGTCGTCCTGTACACCGCCGATGGTCTCGAGAATCTCTACAAGGACGTGCTTCCCGCATTCGAAAAGAAGGAAGGCGTGAAGGTCAACATCGTCACGGCGGGCAGCGGCGAAGTGGTCAATCGCGCGACCGTCGAGAAGGATTCGCCCAAGGCCGACGTGCTCGTCACGCTGCCGCCGTTCATCCAGCAGGCGCAGCAAGGCGGCCTGCTGCAGCCCTATCAGAGCGTGAACTACAAGAACGTGCCCGCCATCGCCAAGGCGCAGGACGGCGCATGGGCCACGTTCGTCAACAACTACTTTTCGTTCGCGATCAATCCGGAAGTCACGAAGGCCGCACCGAAGACCTTCGCCGATCTGCTGCATCCGAGCTACTCGGGCAAGATCGCATATTCCAATCCGGCGACGGCAGGCGACGGCATGGCCGTCATCATCCTGACCTCCGCGCTGATGGGCGAGGACAAGGCGTTCGACTACCTCAAATCGCTCGAGCAGAGCGCGAAGTTCCATACGAAAGGCACGGGCTATCTCGACGTGCTGCTCTCGCGTAACGAGATCGCGTTCGCCAACGGCGATCTGCAGATGGACCTCGACGACGCCGCGAACGGCGGCCTCTCGATCAAGCCGCTCTTCCTGTCGCACAAGGCCGGCGAAGCGCCGACCACCTTCCAGTTGCCGTATGCGATCGGCCTCATCAAGAGCGGTCCGAATCAGGCGGCGGGCAAGAAGCTGATCGACTATCTGATGTCGTCGGACGTCCAGTCGAGAGTGCCCGATATTTACGGCATTCCGGGCCGCACCGACGTGCCGCTCGCCGGCAAGAACGGCGAGGCCGTCAGGCAGGCGATCTCGGGCGTGAAGCTGATTTCCGTCGACTGGAACGAAGTCATGCGGAAGAAGGCCGGCTGGACCGAGCGCTGGAAGACCGAGGTCATCGGCAATACGGGCAAGCAGACCGAAGTCGTCAAGCCGAAGTCGTAAAGTGAGCGCTCTGCCCAAAGAAGTGTCCGGCGTTCACGCGACGCCGGGTGTGCACATCGATCGTCTGACGGTGCGCTTCGGTACCCGCACCGTGCTCGACGATCTCTCGCTGCGCATCGGTCGCGGCGAATTCCTCACCGTGCTCGGCCGAAGCGGCTGCGGCAAGACCACGCTGCTGCGCTTCATCGCGGGCTTCGTCAAGGCCGATGCACTGGCGGGCACGCTCGCCATCGCGGGTCGCGATCTCACGCACGCGCCGCCGCATCAGCGCAATCTCGGGCTGCTGTTCCAGAGCTATGCGCTCTTTCCACATCTGTCCGTGTTCGACAACGTCGCGTTCGGGCTGCGCGCACGCAAGCTGAAGACGGGCGAGGTCGCAAGGCGCGTCGCCGATGCACTCAAGCTCGTGCAGCTTTCCGATGCCGGCCACATCATGCCCGCGCAGCTTTCCGGCGGCATGCAGCAGCGCGTTGCGCTGGCGCGCGCGCTCGTCATCGAACCGGATGTGCTGCTGCTCGACGAACCGCTTTCCGCGCTCGATGCAAACTTACGCGCCTCGGTGCGCAGCGAACTGAAGGCCTTGCATGAGCGCTTGCCGAATCTGACGATCGTCTGCGTGACGCACGATCAGGACGATGCCCTCGTGCTCTCCGATCGCACGCTCCTGATGCGCGATGGCCGCATCGCGCAACTCGGCGCGCCGCGCGAACTATACGACGCGCCCAACGATGCGTTCGTCGCGCGCTATCTCGGCGCGGCGAATCTGCTGCCGCCGCGCGTGGTGTATCCCGTCGGCGATGCGCGGCACGACGAGCGCGAGCGCCTCGCGTGCATTCGTCCCGAGCGCTTCACGATCGTCACGCTGGGCGAAGGTCCGTTGCATGGCACCATCGCGTCCGTCGAATGGTATGGCGCGGCGCTTTCCATTACGGTCGCGCTCGATGCGTCGCCGGGCGAACCCGTGCTCGTGACGACGCAACGCGGCCATGCACGCATGCCCGAGAAAGGCACGCGCGTGTCCCTTCGCTTCGAGGCTGACGATGTCGTCCTTGTTCGTTCCTGACAGCGCCGTGCGCGACGAAGGCGGCATCACGGACGCAGATCTCTGCGCGCAATTCGCCGCGCATGCCGCGCACGCGAAACGCCGCGAGCGCAAAGGGCAATGGCATCTGCTCTTCATACTCGTGTTCGTGCTCGGGCCGCTCGTCGTCTATCCGCTCGCGCGACTCGTGATGCTCAGCGTGACCGGCACGCATGGTTTCACGCTGCACGCGTACACCGCGTTCTTCGGCAATACGGAAACGCGCGGCATGATCGGCACGACGCTCGGCATTCTCTTCGCGAGCGCGAGCATCGCTTCTTTGCTCGGCGTCGCGATCGCGTCGATGTTGTTCTTCAGACCGTTCGCGGGCGCGCGTTTGCTTACGCGCTTTCTCGAGTTGTTCGTCGCGTTTCCGTCGTTTCTGGTCGCGTTCACGCTGATCTTTCTTTACGGTTCGCAAGGGTCCGTCAGCATCGGCTTGCAGCGGCTCTTTTCGCTCGATGCGACGCCGCTCGATTTCCTCTTCGGCATCGGCGGCGTGATTCTCGCGGAAGTCGTGTTCTATGCGCCGTTCGTCGTGCGCCCGACGCTTGCATCGTATGCGACGCTCGACATGCGGCTCGTCGAGGCGGCGAGGAGCCTCGGCGCCGGTGGCTGGATGGTCGCGACGAAGGTCGTGTTGCCGCTCGCGTGGCCGGGCATCGCCGCCGGCACGATTCTCTGCTTCCTTCTCACGCTGAACGAATTCGGCATTCTGCTCGTGCTCGGCAGCGCGCATCTGATCACCTTGCCGATCGCGATCTACAGCGCGGCAACCGTCGATCTCGATCTTCCCACCGCGGCCGCGGGCTCGGTCGTGATGCTGCTGATGTCGCTATCGCTCTATGCGCTATACAGGCGCGTCAACCGGCGCGCAGGAGTCCGCTGACATGCAGCTTTCGGGTTCATCGCGATTCACGCCCGGCGCGTGCCTGCGCCTCGCGATCACGGGCTTCGTCGCGCTGCTGTGCTTCTGGCTGTTCGTGTTGCCGGTGGTCGTCGTTGCCTTGTCGAGCGTCGCGTCGCACTGGTCGGGAACGATCTTGCCGGATGGCGTCAGCACACGCTGGTTCGCGCGGCTTTCATCGAGCGATCTCGATGCGTTGAGCACGAGTCTCGGAGTCGGCGTGGGCGTCGCGTTCATCGGCACGGCGCTCGGTTTGTGGCTCGCGCTCGCGCTGGAAGGGCGCGACCGGCGCGGCCTCGGCGCGCTCGTCGATGCCGTCGCGATGATGGGCAGCGGCGTGCCGAGCGTCGTGCTCGGGCTCGCGGTGTTGATCGCGTATCACAAGCGTCCGCTCGATTTGTCCGGATCGGCCGCCATCGTCGTACTGGTGCAGCTCGCGCTCGTGCTGCCGTTCTGCTATCGCTGCGCGGCCGCCGCGCTGCGTCCCGAGCTCACGATCTTGCGCGAGGCCGCCGCAAGTCTCGGCGCACCGCCGCGAATGGTGCTCGTGCGCGTGGTATTGCCGCAACTCGTGCCCGCGATCCGCGCGAGCCTCGCGCTCGGCTTCGCGCTCTCGCTCGGTGAGCTGGGCGCGACGCTCACCGTCTATCCGCCGGGATTCGCGACCGTGCCGATCGTCGTCGTGGGTCAGGTCAATCGCGGTTACTATCTGCCTGCGTCGGCGCTCTCGCTGATTCTGCTGGCCGTATCGCTCGCGGCGCTTCTGCTGATCGCCGCTCGCGCACCGCGCCGCTGATCGCTCAAAAAAAACATCTGGAATCCGAAATAAATCGCCTTGTCATGTCAGGTTCGCCGTTGTTGCAAGCAATTCGCGGGCCTCGCCTCCGTTTCCGCCTCGTCATACCAAAAAAAACAAAACTGGCGTAACCTGCACATTCAGGCACGTCCGCACCCGCTCGACCGGATCAGCGCGCCAATATGGGGCACTCGGCGTGAACTCTCGTCATGCTTTCGCGGTCGTTGCATATGTCGCAAATACCGGAGGTTCCGATGACATCCGTCGACCTGGAATTCGACCAGCTCAACAGCACTGTCGATGCGCTCAGGCGCTCCATCTCGAACCGCCTGATGTACGGCGTAGGCAAAGATGCGGTCACCGCGCAGCCGCGCGACTGGCTCCATGCCGCCGAACTGGCGGTGCGCGATCGTCTCGTCGCACGCTGGATGCGCACCACGCGGCTGCAGTACGAACAGGACGTGAAACGCGTCTACTACCTGTCGATGGAGTTTCTCATCGGCAGAACTTTCAGCAATGCGCTGCTCGCGCTCGGCATCTACGACGAGGTGCGCGATGCGCTGGCCGGGCTCGGCGTCGATCTCGCGGCGCTCGAGGACCTGGAGCCGGACGCCGCGCTCGGCAACGGCGGCCTCGGCCGTCTCGCGGCCTGCTTTCTCGATTCGATGGCGACCGTCGGCGTGCCGGGCTTCGGCTACGGCATCCGTTACGAATACGGCATGTTCCGCCAGACGATCGTCGACGGCAATCAGGTCGAGATGCCCGATTACTGGCTGCGCGCGGGCAATCCGTGGGAGTTTCCGCGGCCCGAAGTCGTGTACACCGTGCATTTCGGCGGCCGCACGGTGCAGCACGACGATCGCACCGACTGGATCGACACCGAGCACGTGAATGCGATGGCCTACGATACGGTCATCCCGGGCTTCGCGACCACCGCAACGAATACGCTGCGCCTGTGGTCCGCCCGCGCGACCGATGAGTTCGACCTGTCGGCGTTCAATCAGGGCGACTATCGCCGCGCGGTGGAGGCGAAGAACACGTCGGAGCACGTCTCGCGGCTGCTGTATCCGGATGACTCGACGCAGGCTGGCCGCGAGCTGCGCCTGCGTCAGGAGTACTTCTTCGTCTCCGCGACGATGCAGGATCTGATTCGCCGCTATCAGCGCACGCACACGCACTTCGGGCGGCTCGCGGAAAAGGTCGCGGTGCATCTGAACGACACGCACCCGGTCCTCGCGATTCCCGAACTGATGCGTCTTCTCGTGGACAGGCATCATCTGCCGTGGGACAAGGCGTGGAAGCTCATTCAGCAAATGTTCTCTTACACGAACCACACGCTGATGCCCGAGGCGCTCGAAACGTGGGACGTCGAGATGCTCGCGCGTTTGCTGCCGCGGCATCTGGAGATCATCTTCGAGATCAACGCGCAGTTCCTGAAGCAGGTCACCGAGAAGTTCGGACGCGATGTCGATCTGATTCGGCGCATCTCGCTCGTCGACGAGTATGGTCAGCGGCGCGTGCGCATGGCGCATCTCGCGATCGTCGCGAGCCACAAGGTGAATGGGGTGTCGAAGCTGCACTCGCAACTGATGGTGCAGAACATCTTCTCCGACTTTGCGCGCATGTATCCCGAGCGCTTTACCAACGTAACGAACGGCGTCACGCCGCGACGCTGGCTTGCGCAGGCGAGTCCGTCGCTGTCTTCGCTGATCGACAAGCGGCTGGGGCCGCGCTGGCGCACCGATCTCTTCGAGCTCGGCCGTCTGCGCGAATGGCGTGACGATCCGGAGTTCTGCAAGGCCTTCCACGACGCGAAGTTCGCCAGCAAGCTCCGCCTGGTGGAACGCGCGAAGCGCGACGCCAACGCGATCATCAATCCGGAAGCGTTGTTCGACTTGCAGGTGAAGCGCATTCACGAGTACAAGCGGCAACTGCTCAACATCCTGTACGTGATCGTGCGCTACAACCGCATCCGCGAGAATCCGGAGAAGGACTGGACGCCGCGCGTCGTGATGTTCGCGGGCAAGGCGGCATCCGCATACAAGATGGCGAAGAACATCATCAAGCTCATCAACGATGTCTCGAAGCGAATCAACGCGGACCCCCTCGTGGGCGACCGGCTCAAGGTCGGCTTCATTCCGAACTACGGGGTGAGCGTGGCCGAGCTCATCATTCCGGCGGCCGATCTGTCCGAACAGATTTCGATGGCGGGCACCGAGGCATCGGGTACCGGTAACATGAAGCTCGCGTTGAACGGCGCGCTGACCATCGGCACGCTCGATGGCGCGAACATCGAAATCTGCGACGCGGTCGGGCGCGAGAACATCTTCATCTTCGGCAACACGACCGATGAGATCGAATCGCTGCGCGCAGCGGGGTATCGGCCGCGGCAGATCTACGAGGAGAACCCGGAACTGAAGCTCGCGCTCGACCAGATCCGCCTCGGGCATTTTTCGCCGGAAGAGCCGCATCGTTTCTACGACATCTTCCACACGCTCGTGGATTGGGGCGATCACTACATGGTGCTCGCCGATTTCGACAGCTTCGACAAGACGCAAACCGAAGTCGATCTGAAGTTCCGCGACAAGGAAGCCTGGACGAAAAGCGCGATCGAGAATGTGGCGGGCATGGGCATCTTCTCGTCGGATCGCACGATCGCGGAATATGCGCGCGACATCTGGCACGTCGAGCCGCTGCAGGTGACCTGACGATGCGCTCAGTGCCGCGTGACGCGCGTCACGCGGCCGAGCGTTGCGTGAGGGAAATGTGCGGTGAGCGTGCCGATGACGTCGTTGATGTCTTCGCTGTCGGTCTCGACATGGAGCGTCGTGCAGTCGTGAAGACGGCTCGTCTCGACGACATACGCCTGCGCACGCGCGCCGAATGCATACGCGAGGACTTCACGCGCGGCTGACGAGTCGAGTCCCGGAACGGTCAGATCGAAGGCGACGCAACGACGCGTTTCGCGGCGGCGTGGCGAGCCGCCGCTGAGCGTATGGGGAAGGCCGGCTGAATCGGATGTGCGGAGGTCCATCGATGTAAGCCGTCCGATGACGGCTCGTAGTGGCAACGCTTGCACTGTAGCGTCGCGCGCCTAAAGGCCGGGCTAAAGTGGTGCGCCGCCGTATAAACGCCGTATCAAGATCACGCTTGCGGCTTGGCCGCCGCGCTTGCCGCGTGTTTCGCGACTGCCTCGCCGACGAGCGCCGCCACCTTGTCCGCGAATTCCTGATCCTTCGTGATGAGCACTTCGCGCTCGCCGTCGGGCGTCGCGACTATCAACTGATAGATCACGTCCTGCGTGATCCACGTGAGATAACCCACCACGGTGGTCATCACGCCCAGCACGAGCGCCGCACCCGAGCCGGTGATGATTCCCGCCCCGAGCGCGACGAGGCCGAGCAGCGCAATGATGACGGGCAGCGGCTTCTGGCGCGGAATCATCACGACGCGCGCGGCGCGCAAATCGCGCAGCGGAATCATCTGACCCGACGCCGACAGGCCGGCGCGCGAGAGCGTGACGCCACGTTCGTTGAAAGGAGTATCCATAAGGTTTCGTAGTTTCTTACGGCCGGTGAAACCCGGGAGCGTACCAGACCGTGCCGGGCGGCGGCAGTTACTGACAACGCGCGGAGCGACTTCTGACAATATTCTGCACGACGCTCGTCATGTCACGATTTGCATATCGTGAATTTACGATATATACTTCGCCGCAAGACGATTCGAACAACCTGTGCGTTCCAATCGTCAGACGCACGAGCAACGAAATGGACATCGACGCAATTCACAAGGCCCTCGCCAACCCCCTTCGCCGCGAGATTCTCGAATGGCTGAAGGAGCCCCAGCAGCATTTCCCTGATCAGGAACTGCCGTTGTCGCATGGCGTCTGCGCGGGCCAGATCGATGGGCGCTGCGGCATGTCGCAGTCCACTGTTTCCGCGCATCTCGCGACCTTGCAAAAAGCCGGACTCGTCACCACGAAGCGCGTTGGACAGTGGGTGTTCTTCAAGCGCGACGAAGCGGTCATCCAGGCGTTCCGCGATTCCATTCGGAATCTCTGAGTTTTGCTTACCGCACGGTGAAAGTCTTCTTTCAACTTCATTAGGACACCAATTCATGTCGACACTCTTCGATCCGCTCAAGCTCGGCGCACTCACGCTCAAGAACCGCATCATCATGGCGCCGCTCACGCGTCAGCGCGCGGGCGTCGAGCGCGTGCCCAACGCGCTGATGGCGCAGTACTACGCGGACCGCGCAGCGGCGGGTCTCATTCTCAGCGAGGCGACCTCCGTCACGCCGCAAGGCGTCGGCTATGCGGACACGCCGGGCATCTGGTCCGACGAACAAGTCGAAGGCTGGAAGCTCGTGACGAAGGCCGTACATGACGCGGGCGGCAAGATCTTCCTGCAGTTGTGGCACGTAGGCCGTATCTCGGATCCGGTCTTCCTGAATGGCGAGCTGCCGGTGGCGCCCAGCGCGATCGCGGCCGGCGGGCATGTGAGTCTCGTGCGTCCGCAGCGTCCGTACGTGACGCCGCGCGCGCTCGAACTCGATGAAATCGCCGGTGTCGTCGCGGCATTCCGCAAGGGTGCGGAGAACGCGAAGCGCGCGGGCTTCGACGGCGTCGAAGTGCATGGCGCGAACGGCTATCTGCTCGACCAGTTCCTGCAGGACAGCACCAACAAGCGTGCCGACGCTTACGGCGGTTCGATCGAGAATCGCGCTCGTCTGCTTCTCGAGGTCGTCGATCAATGTATCGATGTGTGGGGTGCGGATCGTGTCGGCGTGCATCTCGCGCCGCGTGCGGATTCCCACACGATGGGCGACAGCGATCGCGCCGCGACGTTCGGTCATGTCGCGCGTGAGCTCGGCCGCCGCAAGATCGCGTTCATCGCGGCGCGCGAGCATGAAGCAGCGGACAGCCTCGGGCCGCAATTGAAGAAGGCGTTCGGCGGCGTCTATATCGCCAACGAAGGCTTCTCGAAGGCAAGCGCCGAAGCGATCATCGCTCGCGGCGATGCGGACGCGGTCGCGTGGGGCAAGCCCTTCATCGCGAATGCGGATCTCGTGCGCCGCTTCGAACTCGACGCAGCGCTCAACGACTGGGATACGTCGACGTTCTATGCGGCCGGTGCCGAGGGCTATACGGATTATCCGTTGCTCGAAACGGCGGAATAAGACGCCTGGCAGTCTGCGTCCCGATGTGAGAACAGCGGCTTCGGCCGCTGTTTGCTTTTTGGGATCGTGAAAGCATGGATCGATAAAAATTCCGCGTAGTCAAGATTGCGAATTAAGGTAAGTGCGCGTCGTTCGTCGCAGCGTACCGGACGATCTTCGACCCAGGAAGGGCCCCGAACGAACCACGGGGGAGAAGAGCTTTCGCGGCTTCAGCCTCGGCGCGGTGACGGCGACCTTGCTCGCGGCCATCGCCATGGACGATCACAAGGCCAGGCAAGAAAGGCAAGTAATCGCGCGAAGCAAAAAAACGGGCCGCTCGACGCGGCCCGATTCATGTCGGCCGAGCGGCCGAGGCTTAGAACTTGTGGCGGATGCCGACGCGGAACGCGAGCTGGTTGTTTTCGCCCAGTCCCGACGTGCCGAAGTAGCTCGACGACGACGAACCGATCGACGCCTGATTCTCGACGCCGTTGTTCGACCCCGACGCCTTTTGATAGACCGCGAGCGCGTACACGTCGGTACGCTTGCTCAACGCGTAATCGAAGCTCGCGTCGATCTGGTGCCAGTGGCCCTTGAAATTGTCGTACAGGTCCATGTAGGTATAGCCGAGACCGGCCGTCATCGCGGACGTGAATGCGTACTTGCCGCCGATGTCGAACGCGTTCAGGCGCGAGCTCGAACCGACGATCGGCTCGAAGCGCGTGTTCGTCCACAGGCCGAAAACCGTCGCCGCGCCGAACGCGTAGTTAGCGCCGATGCCGAACGTGCGCAGATCCTTCGCGTTGTTGGTCGTCCCGGTCGTGTTGATGTTGGCGATCGTGGAGCTGAATGCCGGCGTCGCAGCCGTCGGATAACGAATGTCCGTGTACGCCGCACCGATGCCGAGCGGGCCGGCCTTGTAGTTCAGGCCGAAGCTGTAAGCGCGCGACGAGCCCTGGGTCGTCGTGGTCCCGACCGTCGTGTTGGGCGTGCCCGCGAAGGCGCCGGCCGTGTTCGAGAAGCCGTACATCGCGCCGAACGTGAAGCCGTAGAAGTTCGCGCTCGAGAACTTGACCGCATTGTTGATGCGGCTCGACGTCAGCTGGTCGAAGTCGTTCATGTGGTACGCGTAGTTACCCGCGACGGTCTGGCCGCCGATCGCATAGTTCGAGCCGAGGTAGTCGGTGCTGAAGCTGTACTGACGACCGAAGGTCAGCGAGCCCACGTTGTTCTGCGCGAGACCGACGTAGGCCTGACGGCCGAATTCCGCGCCGCCCTGACCGAGCGTGCCCGTGCCGCTGTTGAAGCCATTCTCCAGCGTGAAGATGGCCTTCAGGCCGCCGCCGAGATCCTCGGCGCCTCGCAGGCCCCAACGGCTGCCTTGCGCGACGCCGTCGTCGTACTTGACGAGGGAATCGCCGGCGCGCGTCGGGCTCGCGGAGCTGTTGTTCACATAGCTGATGCCGGCGTCGATGATGCCGTAGAGGGTCACGCTGCTTTGCGCGTGGGCGGAGGTGGCGGCGAGGGCGGCAAATGCGGCGAGCGCGGCGGTCGCCAGGAGGTTCTTCTTCAAAACAAGCTCCGTGAGTTGGTTCGCGGTGTGGTTGTTGACGGTGTCTGCGGTGCGTCGCGCTCTGACGGCGCGTGGCGGCGACGGGCGCAAATGTAGCGATCGCTGAAGAAAGAAATGTGACACTGCTTGCAACCCGCTTGCGGTGTGTCGTGTGTGCAACACGGCTGGTGAAACATCGCCGCTTGTGCATCCGGCAGGTCCGATGCGATGCTCACGGTTCCGTCACCGCGAGCGAAATCATGGACGAGCAAGGAATCCGCGAACTGGAGGAGCGCCTGAAGAAGGCGATGGTGGCGTCGGACGTGGACGCGCTCGATGCGCTATTGGCCGACGACCTGAGTTTCGTCGATGCGACCGGCAAGGTGTGGACCAAGGCCGACGACCTGAATGGGCATCGCTACGGCATGCAGCGTATCGAGAAGCTGGATGTCGAAGAACAGAGCGTGCGCGTGTACGGTGCCTTTGCCGTCACGGTGACGCGTGTGGCGCTTTCAGGGACCTTCGCGGGCGCCCCGTTCGCGGGCAGCTTGCGCTACACGCGAACGTGGGGAGACATCGGCGGCGGGTGGAAGATCGTGGCCGCGCAATGCTGTCTTGCGCCGTTCTGACGCAAGCGCTTACGCCGACAACAGCGAGCCCGTCCGATAAGCCTTCGCGCCCGCGATGCGCGCCACTTCGAGCCCCGCGGTCGCGAAACGCGTGATGTGCCGCGCGTACATCACGCCCGAGGTCGTGCATTTGAGCGTGGTGACGGTGTCGGTGAGCGGATCGACGATATCGGCGATCGGCGCGCCCGCTTCGATGAACGCGCCCACTTCCGCACGGAACACGAGTACGCCGGACGCCGGCGCGACGATCGGCTCGGCGCCTGCGAGCGGCGTCGCCGGATGCACGAGCGGCGGCTGCTCCGGCACGGGCGCATCGATCACGCCGCGATGGATCAGATAGTTGACGATCGCCCGCGCGTCCTTTTCGGCGAGCTCGTAGGAGACATCGTGCTGGCTGCGCAGCTCGACCGTCACCGAGATGCCGCCGTTCTCGATCGGGAAACGCTCGCCGTAACGCTGGCGCAGATCCGACCAGCAGAAGCTGTGGATTTCATCGAACGGATTGCCGACCGAATTCAGCGCGAGCAGCGAAGCCTTCGCATCGAGATAGCGGGCGAGCGGCTCGACTTCGTTCCAGATGTCCGGGTTCGTGTAGAGATGCAGCGCGGCGTCGAGATCGCAGTGCAGATCGAGCACGACATCGGCGTCGAAGGAGAGCTTCTGCAGCGCAAGGCGTTGCGATTCGAGCTCGGTGTGCGGCGTCTGTTCGTCGAGCGCTTCCTTCATCGCGGCGCGCACCGCGAGCTTGTTGGCGCCGGCGTCCTTCCCGAGGCGCGCTTCGATCCGCGGCGCGATCAGCGCGGCGAGATCGTAGAAATTCCGATTGAAGTTGTGACCGCTGTTGGTCTCGAAGCGGCCCATCAGCGTGCCGTGCAGATGCTGCGAGAGGCCGATCGGATTCGGCACCGGCACGATGACCACTTCGCCGCGCAGCTTCCCCGCTGCCTCGAATTCGGCGAGCAGGCGCCGCAGACGCCACGCGACGAGCATGCCGGGCAGTTCGTCCGCGTGCAGCGAGGACTGGATATAGATCTTCTGGCCGCCACCGGGGCCGTAGTGAAAACTCGTGATGGTGCGGGAAGTGCCGAGCGTCGGCGAAATCAGGGGATGAGTTCTGGTTTGCATGTTGGTCGCGCGCACGCGAATGCGCGGGTCTTGCCTCTGGGAATTGCCGGGCGCCGCGGTGTCTCCGTCCGTCGGCGTCCTACCGGACGTTCGATCTTAGCCGAAATCGGCGCGGCGGGCCTCCAAAAGGAAAACGGGCTCCGCGCCCTTGAGCGCGGAGCCCGTTTCTCAGCCGGTCGGCGTGAGCGTGAGGCTTAGCCGCCGTACACGTCGAAGTCGAAGTACTTCTTCTCGAGCTTCTTGTAGGTGCCGTCCTTGATGATGTCGGCGATCGCCTTGTCGATCTTCGCCTTCAGGTCGGTGTCTTCCTTGCGCAGACCGATGCCCGCGCCGTTGCCGAGCGTCTTCGGATCGTCGATGTTCTTGCCGGCGAAGTCATAGCCTGCGCCGCGCGGCGTCTTCAGGAAGCCGATTTCGGCCTGCACGGCGTCCTGCAGCGCGGCGTCGAGACGGCCCGAAATCAGGTCGGCGTAGACCTGGTCCTGGTTCTGATACGGCGTGACCGTCACGCCCTTCGGCGCCCAGTAGGTCTTGGCGTAGGTTTCCTGGATCGTGCCTTGTTCGACGCCCACGTTCTTGCCCTTCAGGCTTTCAGCCGTCGGCAGAATGTTGCTGCCCTTTTTCGCGACGAGGCGCGTCGGCGTGTTGAAGAGCTTGCTCGAGAAGGCGATCTGTTCGGCGCGTTGCGGCGTCATCGACATCGACGAGAGCACGCCGTCGAACTTCTTCGCCTTGAGCGCGGGGATCATGCCGTCGAAATCGTTCTCGACCCACACGCACTTCGCTTTCAGGCGCGCGCAAATCTCGTTGCCGAGATCGATGTCGAAACCGACCAGCTTGCCGTCGGCACCCTTCGATTCGAACGGAGGGTAGCTTGCGTCGACGCCGAAACGAATCGTCGAATAGTCCTTCGCAAGCGCCGGCGTGACGGCGGTGAGCGACGTGGCGGCGAGAAGGGACATCGTCAGTGCCGCGAGCAGTTTCTTCACTGTTTTAACTCCAGAAGGTGGTCAGTTCAGCCCGGAAGGTCTCGTATCCGGGCGTCCGGCGCGTCGATGAGCGCCGGAGCATGGCATTCCGCGGATCGTGTCCGCTCAGAATCGGCAGAAGGTTACCAAGCCAAAATAGTTCGGGAGCTAGTAAAAGCCCGGATAGCAGGGCTTTAGAGCTTTTCTTCGCGTTCCTTTTCCATCAGCGCTTCCTGAGCGGATGGTCCTTCAGGAACCACGATAGCGCGAAAGCGATGAGCGCAATGCACGCGGCGACGAGATAGACCGTGTGCATCGAGCCCGCGAACGCGTGCAGGTAATCGTCATGCAACGCGGCCGGCAGATGCGCGACCGCCTGCGGTCCGAGCGATTGCGGCAGCTCGGTGCCCGGCGGAATCAGCGTTTCGAGGCGAGACCGCAAGCTGTTTGAAAAGATCGCGCCGAATGCCGCCACGCCGACCGAGCCGCCGATCGAGCGGAACAGTGTCGCGCTGGAGGTCGCCACGCCCGTCAGCCGGAACTCGACGACGTTCTGCACCGCGAGCACGAGCACCTGCATCACCATGCCGAGCCCGAGGCCGAGCAGCGCCATGTAGATGTTCATGACGGCGAGCGGCGTGTCGAGGTCGAGCGTCGAGAGCAGCAGCATCGCAGCGAGACGAGCGCCGTGCCCATGATCGGGAAGAAGCGGTATCGAACGGGCGGGAAAGATCAGGGACGACCGGAGTCTTCGTGTTCATTGCGCCGGCGATGCTGATCGTGATGGCGGCGATTGGCTTCATGGGGCCGCCAACGCGCGATCTCGCGCTGGAGAAAATCTCGCGCTAGGCGCAAAAAGCGCGCGATGCTGTGAGTCAGCCTCCCGTATGCCAAAATCCGCAGAACGTACCCAATCGGCGGCCAATATTCGAATATGTCCGATACGCTCAACACACTCGAAGCAGATCATGCGATGCGCAACTGGACGTACCGGTCGATGGGGACCATTCCGATCGGTTCGGACCTGCACAAGCGCATGTTCTGCGAGATGCTGCTGACGACACACAATCCGTACAAGCCCGCTGTCATCGACTGGCCGAAGCTCGATCCCGCCGCGCTGAAGCGTGTGACTTCGCTGCCGATCTGGGATATCGCCGTTCAGACCGAGGGGCGCGCGTCGATTCGCGTCGCGACCTACGCGGGCACCGTCGCGGACCCCCAACTGCGGGAAGCCTTGCGCATGAACGGCGGCGAAGAAGCGCGGCACAAGCTCGTGCTCTCGAAGCTGGTCGAGGCGTACGGCATCGCCCTTGCGCCGGAGCCGCCGTATCCCGCGCCCGCCGATGCGCTGCGTGCATGGATGCTCACGGGCTACAGCGAGTGCATCGACAGTTTCTTCGCGTTCGGGCTTTTCGAGGCGGCGCGGCAATCGGGATATTTCCCCGAAGCGCTCGTCGAAACTTTCGAGCCGGTCATTCAGGAAGAAGCGCGGCACATTCTGTTCTTCGCGAACTGGGTCGCGTGGTATCGGCGCAGCCTGCCCTGGTATCGCAAGCCGTGGTTCCTGGCGAAGACCGCGAGCGTCTGGTTCTCGCTGATCCGCGACCGCATCTCGCTCGCGCGCGGCTTCGACAAGAGCGGTGCGGCGCAGGACGTGAACTTTCCTGCGAATGTCGGCGATTCGGTGGCGGGTGACGTATCGGTTCGCTCGTTGATCGAACTGTGTCTCGCTGAAAACGATCGCCGGATGGGGGGCTACGACGCGCGGCTTTTGCGCCCGACCACCGTGCCGAAGCTCGCGCGCTTCGCGTTACGCTTCATCAGGAAGTAGGCTTCTCTCGCGCGGCGCTCGTTTCAAAGCGCCGCGACGCTTCCTCCACGTCTTGCCGGAACTGCGCGAGCGCCGCCAGTTGCGCATTCGGCGGCTGTAGCGCCGTCCACAATACTTCCACCAGTTCGTTCGCCGTCGTCTCGATCTGAGTCTGACTCAGACGGCGCTTGGCAAGCGTCGCATCCCACAGCACGTGCTCCATCGGGCCGAATACGAGCGAGCGCAAAAGGCGCAACGGCAGGTCGCTGCGTACATGGCCGAGCGCCTGGCCGCGTGCGAGCACGTCCATCAGCGGCGCGGTATAGCGGCGCTGCAATTCCGTCAGCGTGTCCGACAGATCGTGCTGCTTGCTGCGGCCTTCGGACAGCACGAGCGCGCACAGCCCTGTTCCGTTCATGAGCATCAAGCGCATGTGCGTCCTGACGATGAACGCAAACTGCTGGCGCACCGAGCCGTCGCGCGGCAGGCCGGTCTCGAAAGCGTTGATGATTTCGTCGTACCAATCGGCGATCACGCGCGCGCATAGTTCGCGCTTGCCGCTGAAGTAGCTGAACACGGTCGCTTCCGAGATGCCCGCGCGTTGCGCGATCTCGGCGCTCGTCGCGGCGTCGTAGCCTTTCTCGGCGAACACGTCGCGACCCGCCTGGAGGATGTCCTTCACGCGCTGCTGCGATTTGACGCCGGCGGGCGCGCGGCGGCCGGTGGCGGTAGTTTGCGTCGACATTGGCGTGGGCCCGGAAAAATGAGCGTGCGAAATAAATGTGAGCGTAGCTCAAAAACCTATTGACGGCTAGCCGATTTGAGCGTGAAATTGCCTCATTCCGTGGTTTGCTGCCCTGTGTGAGTGAAACTCAAATTCAGGGCGCGCCGAAAACATCGCATCTGGAGGAGACGACTCATGAGCAACGTACCCGGACTGAATTTCGCGTTGGGCGAAGACATCGACATGCTGCGCGACTCGCTCGCCAATTTCGCGGCGAAGGAAATCGCGCCGCGCGCGGGCGAAATCGACCATAGCGACCAGTTTCCTATGGATCTCTGGAAAAAGTTCGGGGACCTCGGCGTGCTCGGCATGACCGTCTCCGAGGAATACGGCGGCGCGAACATGGGCTACACCGCGCATATGGTCGCGATGGAGGAGATTTCGCGGGCGTCGGCGTCGGTCGGATTGTCGTACGGCGCGCATTCGAATCTGTGCGTGAACCAGATTCATCGCAACGGCACGGAAGCGCAAAAGCAGAAGTATCTGCCGAAGCTGGTGTCGGGCGAGCATATCGGCGCGCTTGCGATGAGCGAGCCGAACGCGGGCTCGGACGTCGTCAGCATGAAGCTGCGCGCCGACGAAAAAGGCGATCACTACGTGCTCAACGGCACGAAGATGTGGATCACCAATGGCCCGGACTGCGACACGCTCGTCGTGTACGCGAAGACGGACATCGAAGCCGGTCCGCGCGGCATCACGGCGTTCATCGTCGAGAAGGGCATGAAGGGTTTTTCCGTCGCGCAGAAGCTCGACAAGCTCGGCATGCGTGGCTCGCATACCGGCGAGCTCGTGTTCGAGAACGTCGAAGTGCCGAAAGAAAACATCCTCGGTCAACTGAATGGCGGCACGAAGGTGCTGATGAGCGGCCTCGACTACGAGCGCGCCGTGCTCGCGGGCGGTCCGACCGGCATCATGCTCGCGTGCATGGACGCGGTCGTACCGTATATCCACGATCGCAAGCAGTTCGGCCAGGCGATCGGCGAATTCCAGCTCATTCAGGGCAAGGTCGCGGACATGTACTCCACGCTGCAGGCCTGCCGCGCGTATCTCTACGCTGTCGGCCGCCAGGTCGATACGCTCGGCTCGGACCACGTCCGCCAGGTGCGCAAGGACTGCGCGGGCGTCATCCTCTACACCGCCGAAAAGGCCACGTGGATGGCCGGCGAAGCCATTCAGGTTCTCGGCGGCAATGGCTACATTAACGAGTACCCGGTCGGTCGGCTGTGGCGCGATGCGAAGCTCTATGAAATCGGCGCGGGTACGAGCGAGATCCGCCGCATGCTGATCGGCCGCGAACTGTTCGCCGAGACGGCCTGAGGCGCGCGACATGACGATCATCGAATCGAAACTGAATCCGCGCGGCGAGGAGTTCCGCACGAATGCGGCGGCGCTCGAGGCGCTCGTCGCAGACCTCAAGGAGAAGGTCGCGAAGATCGCGGAAGGCGGCGGACAGGCCGCGCGCGATCGGCACGTGTCGCGCAACAAGCTGCTGCCGCGCGATCGCATCGCGCAACTGCTCGATCCGGGCACGCCGTTTCTCGAACTGTCGCAACTCGCGGCATACGGCATGTACAACGACGACGCCCCGGGCGCGGGCATCATCACGGGCATCGGGCGCATTGCGGGGCAGGAGTGCGTCGTCGTGTGCAACGACGCGACCGTGAAGGGCGGCACGTACTATCCCGTGACCGTCAAGAAGCATTTGCGCGCGCAGGAAATCGCGGAGCAGAACCGTTTGCCGTGCGTGTATCTCGTCGATTCGGGCGGCGCGAACCTGCCGAATCAGGACGACGTCTTCCCCGACCGCGATCACTTCGGCCGCATCTTCTACAACCAGGCGAACATGTCGGCGCAAGGCATCGCGCAGATCGCCGTGGTGATGGGCTCGTGCACCGCGGGCGGCGCGTATGTGCCCGCGATGAGCGATGAATCGATCATCGTCAAGAATCAAGGCACGATCTTTCTGGGCGGCCCGCCGCTCGTCAAAGCCGCAACGGGCGAAGAAGTCAGCGCCGAAGATCTGGGCGGCGGCGACGTGCATACGCGTCTCTCGGGCGTCGCCGATCATCTTGCGCAGAACGACGCGCATGCGCTCGGCATCGCGCGCAGCATCGTCGGCAATCTGAATCGCGTGAAGACGCCGACGCTCGCGTTGAAAGAACCGCTGCCGCCGCGCTATGACCCGCAAAGCGTCTATGGCGTGATCCCCGTCGATACGCGCAAGCCCTTCGACGTGCGCGAAGTGATCGCGCGCATCGTCGACGATTCCGCGTTCGACGAGTTCAAGGCGCGCTACGGCACCACGCTCGTTTGCGGCTTCGCGCATATCTGGGGCCATCCGGTCGGCATCGTCGCGAACAACGGCATTCTCTTCAGCGAATCCGCCCTGAAGGGCGCGCATTTCATCGAGCTGTGCGCGCAACGCAAGATTCCGCTCGTGTTCCTGCAGAACATCACGGGCTTCATGGTCGGCCGTAAGTACGAGAACGAAGGCATCGCGCGCAACGGCGCGAAGATGGTGACGGCCGTGGCCACGGCGAAGGTGCCGAAGTTCACGGTGATCATCGGCGGCTCGTTCGGCGCGGGCAACTACGGCATGTGCGGCCGCGCATATTCGCCACGCTTCCTGTGGATGTGGCCGAACGCGCGCATCTCGGTGATGGGCGGCGAGCAGGCCGCCTCCGTGCTGGCGACCGTGCGGCGCGACGGCATCGAGAAGAAGGGCGGCACGTGGTCGAAGGAGGAAGAAGAAGCGTTCAAGGCGCCGATCCGCGATCAGTACGAGGCGCAGGGGCATCCGTACTACGCGAGCGCGCGTCTGTGGGACGACGGCGTGATCGATCCCGCGCAAACGCGCGACGTGCTGGGCCTCGGCCTGGCGGCGACGATGAACGCACCCATCGAAGACACGCGCTTCGGCGTGTTCCGCATGTGACCCACGGATGTAATGCCATGTTCAACAAAATACTGATTGCGAACCGCGGCGAGATCGCGTGCCGTGTCGCGGCGACGGCAAAGCGCCTGAACGTGGGCAGCGTCGCCGTCTATTCCGACGCGGACGCGAAAGCCAAGCACGTCGATGTCTGCGATGAAGCGGTGCATGTCGGCGGATCGGCCGCGGCGGAGAGTTATCTGCGCATCGAGCGCATCGTCGAAGCAGCGAAGAAGACCGGCGCGCAGGCGATTCATCCGGGCTACGGCTTTCTGTCGGAGAACGAGGACTTCGCCAATGCGTGCGAGAAGGCGGGTCTCGTCTTTATCGGACCGCCCGTCGAAGCGATCCGCGCGATGGGTTCCAAGGCGGCCGCGAAAACGCTGATGCAGTCCGCTTCCGTGCCGCTCGTGCCCGGCTATCACGGTGACGATCAGGATCCTTCGCTGCTTCAGCGCGAAGCGGATCGCATCGGCTATCCGGTGCTTCTGAAAGCGAGCGCGGGCGGCGGCGGCAAGGGCATGCGTGTCGTCGAGAAGAGCGAGGACTTCGCGGCGGCGCTCGCATCGTGCAAGCGCGAGGCGGCGTCGAGCTTCGGCAACGATCGCGTGCTGATCGAGAAGTATCTGTTGCGCCCGCGTCACGTCGAAGTCCAGGTGTTCGCCGACAAGCACGGCAACGCGGTTTATCTCTTCGATCGCGACTGTTCCGTGCAGCGTCGCCATCAAAAGGTGCTCGAAGAAGCGCCCGCCCCGGGCCTTCACGACGAAACCCGCCGCGCGATGGGCGAAGCCGCGGTCGCGGCGGCGCGCGCGGTGAATTACGTCGGCGCGGGCACGGTCGAATTCATCCTGACGCAGGACGGCCAGTTCTACTTCATGGAGATGAACACGCGCTTGCAGGTCGAGCATCCGGTGACGGAGATGGTGACCGGGCTCGATCTCGTCGAATGGCAACTGCGCGTGGCGGCGGGCGAGCCCTTGCCGCTGAAGCAGGACGAGCTGAAGGTGCACGGCCACGCGATCGAGGCGCGCATCTACGCGGAAAATCCGTCGCGCGGGTTCCTGCCGTCGACGGGCACGCTCAAGCACGTGCGCATGCCGCACGCGGTCGAGTTCTCGATCGACGGCGACGTGCGCGTGGACAGCGGCGTGCGTCAGGGCGACGCGATCACGCCGTTCTACGATCCGATGATCGCGAAGCTGATCGTGCATGGCCGCGACCGCCGCGATGCGCTCGCGCGCATGGCGCGCGCGCTGGCGGAGTGCGAGATCGTCGGGCTCTCGACGAACGTGGAGTTCCTGCAACGCATCGTGAAGAGCGAGCCGTTCAGCGCGGGCGATCTCGACACGGGCCTGATCGAGCGTCATCACGACGCGCTGTTCGAGCCTACTCACGTCTCGCGCAAGAAAGGGCTTGCGCTCGCGTGCGCGGCGCTGCTCACGCGCGAGGGCGGCGAGGCGCATGGCCAGTCGCCGTGGGATGCGCTGTCGCACTGGCGCATGGCGGGCGGCTACAGCCAGGATTTGAACTGGCGTGCGCTCGATACGGACGAAACGCTCAAGGTCGTGTTCACGAAGAACGGCGACAAGCATTTGCGGTTCGATGACGAAAGCGCGCGCTTCGACTGGTCGCACAGCGGCGCGACGTCATTCGCGGTCCGGCTCGACGATGCGCTGATCAAGGGCCACGTCTTCACCGACGGCGACGTCTTCCACGTCTTCCACGAAGGCGCGGCGTTCCAGTTCGAGTGGCAGAACCTGATGGCCCATGCGGGCGATGCCGAGCACGAAGGCCGTCTCACGGCGCCGATGCCCGGCAAGGTGATCGCGGTGCTCGTGGAGGCGGGCGCGACGGTGACGAAGGGCGCGCCGCTGATGGTAATGGAAGCGATGAAGATGGAGCATACGATCGTCGCTCCGGCCACGGGCAAGATCGGCGAGATTCTGTTCGAAGTCGGCGATCAGGTCGCCGACGGCTCGCAGTTGCTCGTGCTGGAGGTGGAGCAGGCGGCTAGCGCTTGACCTTCGCGGGCGTGCCGAGCAGCGTCTCTTCGCTCTCGGCGCGCACCAGAATCTCCACACGGCGGTTCAGCGCGCGGCCTTGCGCCGTGTCGTTGCTGGCGATCGGCCGCTGCCACGCCATGCCTTTCGTCGCGATGCGCTCGGCCGGTACGCCGCGCGCGATCAACGCTTGTGCGACCGCCTGGGCGCGCGCATCGGAAAGCGCACGGTTATAGGCCAGCGTGCCCTGGTTGTCGGTATGGCCCTCGATCAAGATGGGGCGCATGCTGCGCTTCAATACTTGAGCCGCGCGATCGAGCAGCGGCGAATAGCCCGCGCGGATCGTCGATTCGTCGCTATCGAAGAGCGGTGCCTCGGGCAACCGCATCTCCACGCCCCCTTTGACCGGCAACATGATGATGCCGTTTTGCGCGTTCAACTGATCTTCCTTCGACCGGTTGAGGCCGCTGGAACATCCGGCGAGCAGTGCGAGCGACAAGCATGCGCCAGCCGTTGCGCGTGAGGCTATGTCCTTCATTTGCAAGATTCCTGCGTCGATGGCGAGTTTTGATTATAGGGAGCGCGAAACATGCCTTTTGTAAATAAAGTGCATCACTGCGCGCATCGAGTGGAATGATTCGTGCGTGATTACAATGCTGGCGGGCGATTCATGTTCTGCCGACAATCGACACATCACGAAGAGGAACCACTCACTCATGGCGATCCAACCGCGCAACGATCCGACATCGGGCGCATCGGAACACACGCGCAAGATGCAGCGCGCCGCGTCGGCGGTGTTCTATGCGGTGCTCGTGCTGGTCGCGCTCTATACGGCGCGCACCTTCATTCCGGCGGTCGTGTGGGCGAGCGTGATCGCGATTGCACTATGGCCCGCGTTCGGCTGGCTCGAGCGCCGGCCGATGTTCAGGCGGCATCACAACCTGCTCGCCGTCGTGCTGACGGCGGCAATCGGCCTGTTGTTCGTCGTGCCGTTCTTCATCGTCGCGGCGCAGACCGCGAACGAAGCGCACGACATGCTCCACTGGTTTCACGAGGTATTGCGCACCGGCATTCCGATGCCCGCTTTCATCGAACATCTGCCGATGGGTTCGCAGCAGATCGGGCGCTGGTGGCAGGAGAATCTCTCCACCCCGCTCGAAACTTCGCCCGCCGTGAAGAACCTGCACGGCGCGAACGTCGTCGCGATGACGCGGCACTTCGGCGGTCGCGTGGTCCACGCCGTCGTCATCTTCGGCTTCATGCTGATGACACTTTTCTTCGTGTTTCTCGCGGGCTCGAAGCTCGGCGAGCAACTGCTCGCGGGCTCGCGCCGCGCGTTCGGCCCGGATGGCGCCGCGATCGTGCGGCGCATGGGCGAGTCGGTGCGCAGCACGGTGGTGGGTCTCGTCGTCGTCGGGCTGGGCGAGGGCGCGCTGCTCGGCATCGCCTATGCGGTGACGGGCGTGCCGCACGCCACGTTGCTCGGCATGCTGACGGCCGTCGCGGCGATGCTGCCGTTTTGCGCGCCGATCGTGTTTCTCGGTTCGGCGCTGTGGCTGCTTGCGCAGGGCTCGATGATCGCGGCGGCATGCGTCGCCGTGTTCGGGATGATCGTGGTGTTTGTCGCCGAGCACTTCGTGCGGCCCGTGCTGATCGGCGGTTCGGCGCGGTTGCCGTTTCTGCTCGTGCTGTTCGGCATTCTCGGCGGCGCGGAGACCTTCGGGCTGATCGGGCTGTTCATCGGCCCGGCGCTGATGACGATTCTCGTCGTGCTCTGGACGGATTACGTCGTCGACCGGAGCTAGCGCGTTTCGAGGCCGTGAAATCAGCCGCGTTCCTGCACGCAGACCCACGGCGAGAGGACGACGGCCCACAATTGCGGATCGCGCGCGGCGAGATCCGCAGCCGTCTCAGCCTGCATGCGCTCGATCAGCCCGGCGGCGAGCCATTGCGCGACCTGTTGCGTGTCGTCGGCGGCGAGGGATTCTGCGACGCTCACGAGATCGAGATCGCCCTTCACCCAGATGAGCTTGCCTTGCGCGAAGAAGCGCTCCAGTTCGGACCATCCGATCTGGGCGGTTTCACCGAGGAGCTTGACGTAGAGCGGGCTGGGCGTGGGAGCGTCGGACATGGAAGAAAGCGGATAAAAGACAAAAGGCGTCCGACACTATAGCGCAGTGCCGGACGCCTTTCGTTTCAAACAACTGCTGCGAGAAACTTTACAGATCGAAGAATACGGTCTCGTTCGGGCCGCGCAGATGGATGTCGAAACGATAGATCGTGCCCGACGAACCCGGCTTGCCCGACGCGCCCGCCTCGCGCTTCGCGATCAGCGTATGACGGCGCTCGGCCGGCACGCTCTGCAGCACGGCGTCCTTCGCATTGGCTTCGGTTTCGTCCTCGAAGTAGATGCGCGTGTACGCATGCAGCAGCATGCCGCGCATCAGCACGATGACGTCGAGATGCGGTGCGGAGTCATCGGCGGTCGCGCCCGGCTTCACCGTATCGACGATGAAGCGCAGCTTCGGATCCGTGCCCGTGCCCACGCGGGCAAAGCCGCGGAAGCCCGATTCGCGCGCTTCCTGCACGTTCTGCACATAGCGGCCGTTCGCATCGGCCTGGGCGACTTCGATCAGCGCGTCGTTGACGGGCTTGCCTTCGGCGTCGAAGACATTGCCGACGACGGCGATATGCTCGCCCGGCACTTCACGATCCGCCGCCGATGCGGTGAAGAGGCTCTTCAGATCGAAGTTGTATTGCTCGGGAACCAGGCCGTAAGCGAAGTACGGTCCGACGGTCTGCGAAGGGGTCTGTTTCAGCGTGGTCATGTTCGGTTACTCCGTCGGCGTTTGATCCGGGCCGCGCAGCACGATGTTGAATTCGTAGCCGAGCGCGTAGTTTTCCTGCGTCGTGTCGATCGAGAAGGAAGAGACGAGACGCTCGCGTGCATGCTCGGGAATGCCCTGGTAGATCGGATCGAGGTCGAGCAGCGGATCGCCGGGAAAGTACATCTGCGTGACGAGGCGCGAGCCGAAGTATTCGCCGAAGAGCGAGAAGTGGATGTGTTGCGGACGCCACGCGTTCGGGTGATTGCCCCACGGATACGCACCCGGCTTGATCGTCATGAAGCGATAGCGGCCTTCGTCGTCGGTCAGGCAGCGGCCCGCGCCGAGGAAGTTCGGGTCGAGCGGCGCGTCGTGCTGGTCGGCCTTGTGGACATAGCGGCCCGCGGCGTTCGCCTGCCACACTTCCACGAGCGTGTTGCGCACCGGACGGCCGCCCTCGTCGAGCACCCGCCCCGTCACGATGATGCGCTCGCCGAGCGGTTCGCCGTTCTTGGCGGCGTTGCGGGTGAGATCGTTGTCGAGCACGCCCAGATCGTCAGCACCGTAGACCGGCACACGTCGGTTGCGCAGATTTTCCTTCAGCGCAATGAGCGGCAAGCCCGGGCTGCGCAGGATCGACGACTTGTAGCCCGGCGACAGATACGCGGGATGGGATTCCCAATCGCGCGGTGTGAGGATGGGGGAGGTCATGTCGACTGTCTCCTGTATTTGTGGAAGTTGAATAGGATGTTTCTGACGGCTACTTTATAGAACGACGCAAGTTATGGAAAATGATGTTTCGTGCCATCTTGCATAACGGATCGTCATGGATACCGACTTCACCAACACCCGCGTCAAGTTCCGGCATCTGCAGTGTTTTCTTGCCGTCACGCAGCTCGGCAGCGTGCAGCGCGCCGCCGACAGCTTGTCGATCACGCAGCCCGCAGTCTCCAAGACAATCGGAGAACTCGAATCCATTCTAGGCGTACGGCTCTTCGAGCGCGGGCGGCGCGGCGCGGTGCCCACGCGCGAGGGGCGGCTCTTCGCGCCGCACGCGAGCGCGTGTGTCGCGTCCTTGCGGGAGGGCGTCGACATGCTCTTGCGCGAACGCGGCGACATGCCCGGGTCCATTGCAATCGGCATCTTGCCGACGGTCGCGCCCGTGCTGCTCTCGCCCGCGCTGATGTCGTTCCGGCAACAGTGGCCGGCGGTGTCGCTGTCCGTCTGGACGGATTCCAACGCGCTCCTCCTGGAGAAGCTCAAGGCGGGCGACGTCGATCTCGTCGTCGGGCGGCTGTCGGAGCCGGAGGCGATGCACGGGCTGTCCTTCGAGCAGATCTATCGCGAGCCGCTCGCCGTGGTCGTGCGCCGCGAGCATCCGCTGACGCTCGAGACGCCGCTCACGCCCGCCTTGCTCGCGCGCTTCGTGATCGTCGTGCCGCCGTTCGGCACGTTGATTCGTCAATCGGCTGAAAGCGTGCTGACGGCGTTCGGCGCGCATGCGCTGACGGCGCTCGTCGAAACCTTGTCGGTGTCGCTCGGGCGCTCGCTCGCGATGAACAACGACGCGGTGTGGTTCGTGCCCGCCGGCGCGGTGGAGCAGGACATCGCACTCGGGCTGCTCGCCGCGTTGCCGATGCCCTTCGCCGGCACCGACGAGCCCATCGGCCTGATTCGCCGCAACGACGCCGCGCGCACGCCGGTGGAAGAAACGCTCGTCGATGCGTTGCGCGAAGCCGGCCGATCGCGCGCCGGGAGCAAATGACCGGCGACGCCGGGCGGCGCGCAAGTTGCTGAGGCAGCATTTACCGCGCAGATTTCGCGCGGAAGAAATACTATGACGAAAGCGGCAGTACGAAGTGACTGCAACAAACGCCGATGGCGGCGGTCACATCCGAGGTTGTTCGCCGCCTCCGCCGTGGACACCCCATCGCACACACACGCCGCACTCGAACATGTTCGCAAGATGAAGACCGTACTGCTCGTCGACGACGACCCCGCCACCATCGAAGCCTGGACCCTCTGCATGCAAGGCGAGGACTGCACCGTCTTATGCGCGTTCGACGGCAACGGCGCGTTGACGATACTCGGGGAAGAGCGGGTGGACATCGTCGTGTCCGACTGGATGATGCCCGGCCTCGGCGGCGCGCTGCTCTGCCAGACAATGAAGAACGACGCGGCGCTCGCGCACATTCCCTTTCTGATGATTTCGGGGCATCCGAATCCGCCGGCTTTCGTCAGCTACGACGGCTATCTGCGCAAGCCCGTCGACATGGAGACGCTGATTTCCGCTGTCAATCGCCTGTGCGCCGCGAAGAAGCGGCCTCTGTATTGAGCGTCGTTCAACGCAATTCCGCCAGCGCCTCATCCATCTGGGACTGCGCGAGGCGGTTCAACTCCTGTGGAATCTCGCAATCGAGCGGCAGACAAGGCGTGACGATGACGCGGATATGCCCGCCGCGATCCGGCCAGCCCTTCGCCGGCCAGACCTTGCCCGCGTCATGCACGACGGGCACGACCGGCACCTTCGTCGCGCAGGCGAGGCGCACGCCGCCCGATGCGAGCTTGAGCGGCGCATCGTGCGCGACGCGCGTGCCTTCCGGAAAGATCACCACCGAATCGCCTTTCTTCAGCCGCGCGGCGCACTCGCGCGTCACGGCGGCGTGCGCCTGGCGGATCGATCCGCGGTCGAGGCTCACCATGTCGAGGCCGCGCAGCACCCAGCCGAAGAACGGAATATTCATGAGTTCGTGCTTGAACACGAAACTGATGCGCCGGGGAAAGAGCGCCATGAACGAGAGCGTCTCCCAGGTCGATTCGTGTCGCGACAGGATGATGCACGGCCCGTCGGGCAGATGCTCCAGTCCTTCGATCGAGCACGTGACGCCGGTGATGACGCGCATCATCCCGACCATCGCGCGGCACCAGAGCTTCGCGAGCCAGTAACGCCCGTTGCGGCCGACGAACGGAAACAATGGCAGGATCAGAATCGACCAGACGATGCCGCTGCCGAGCAAATAGGTTGCAAAGAGCCACTTGACGAAGGTGCGTCGCATCGGGATTCGTGAGATGACGGGAATGACGAACGGCGGGAATCCGCAAGCATAGCGTATCGGGCGAAATGCGCCGGACGGGCATCGCGCGTCATCCGGTGTCATCGAACCGATGCAACAATGGACCCCGACGAAACACATTCAGCAAGGATAAAGCGCAATGGACAATCAATCGCCGGTGCAGTTCGACGAAGGCATGCTCGACGTGGGCGACGGTCATTCGATCTACTGGCGCGCGCAGGGCCCGCGCGAGGCGCCCGTGATGCTTGTCGTGCACGGCGGCCCCGGCGGCGCGATGAACGTGAAGTGGGCCGAGGTGCTCGAAGCGGACAAGTGGCGCGTCGTGTTCTTCGATCAGCGCGGCTGCGGCAAGTCCACGCCGTTCGGCAGGCTCGAGGCGAACGGCATCGACGCGCTCGTCGGCGACATGGAAAAGCTGCGCGTCGCGTTGAAGATCGAGCAATGGGCGATTTTCGGCGGCTCGTGGGGCACGACGCTCGGGCTCGCATACGGCGTTGCGCATCCGCAGCGTTGCACGGGCTTCCTGCTGCGCGGCGTTTTTCTCGCGCGGCGCGAGGACATCGACTGGTTCCTGTGGGACGTGCGGCGCGTCTTTCCCGAGGCGCATCGCGCGTTTCTCGATGCGATCGAGGCCGCGTGCGGCAAGCGTCCCGCGAACGCGCACGAGATCCTGCAGATGACCGAAGCGCCGCTCGCGCGCTTCGACGAGGCCGGCACACGGCTCGCGCGCGCGTGGACGCAATACGAGACGACGCTGTCCGTCGTCAACAAGCCGGAGAAGGAACCCGCCGAGGAAGAGAAGCGCCCGAGCGCGGAAGCCAACGCCGCCGCCATTTCAATGGCGCTCCTCGAGCGTCACTACATGGCGAACGAGCTGCCGCCGGCGCCGCTGTTGCCGCTCGTCGTGCGCATCGCGCATCTGCCTTGCCGGATCGTGCATGGACGCTTCGACATGGTGTGCCCGGCCGATCAGGCCGTGGACCTTGCCGCGCGCTGGCCCGGCGCGGAGCTGGCCGTCGTGAATGCGGCGGGGCACTGGACGTTCGAGCCGGGCAATCTCGCGGCATTGCGCGCAGGCGCGGCGGCGCTTGCCAGTTCGATCGCGCAAGTGAAAAGCGCCGCCGCCTGAGGCTCAGAAGACCGAGGGCGCCGCCTGGCTCAGCCTGCGCCAGTCCAGGTCCGCGCCGATCACGACCGGCTTGCCGGCGCGCTGCATCGCGACCGTAAGCGTTACGCACAGCGACGTCCCCGTCACGGAGAGATAAGGCGCGCTCGTCACCACCTGCTGCGGTTTCGCGTGCGCATCGACGAAGTACGGGCGATTGTCCCAGCGTCCGGTCGACGGATCGGCGATCGGCGCGAAGCGCTCGCTCGGTGCAATCGCGGCCGCGCCCGCTAGCCCGGGCAGGAACTCGCGTCCGTTCTGATCGAGGAAGAAGCAACTGAGCGTGCAGGGCAGCGCGAGCAGATCGGCGCAGGCGGATTCGGTCGTCGCGCCGGAGGCGAAGCGCCGTGCGGCCTGCGTGAGTCCCGCGCGATAGGGCAACAGAAGCAGATCGCCCGCGAGGCGCTCGGTGCGGCGCATCTGCGCGAGCGCATCGAACACGTCTTCGAAAAGCGGCGTGGCCGCGCCCCGTTCGGCGAGTTGCGCCGACGGCATGCCGAACAGATAGCCCTGCACGAAATCCACGTTCGAGCGCGCGGCGAGCATCAGATCCTCGCCCGTCTCGATGCCTTCGGCGACCACGAACATCCCCGACTCGTGCAGAAGGTCGACGAGCTTCGGCATCAGCGCGTCGCGCATGTGTGCGCTTCTGGCCCGCACGAGACTGCGATCGAGCTTCACGATGTCCGGCCGCAGCGTGATCAGCCGGTCGATGTTGGAGTGCCCCGCGCCGAAATCGTCCACCGCGACAAGAAAGCCCTGCGCGCGAAACGCGCGCGTCGCGCGCGAGATGTCCTCGACGTCCGTGCCGCCCGACTCCAGCACTTCGATCACGAGCCGCTCGGGCGCGAGACCCGCTTCGCGCGTGGCCGAAGCGAGCCGCGCGGCATAGCCCGGTTTCGTGAAGGTCGCCGGGTTGATGTTGATGAAGAGCCACTGCGCGGCGGGCAGCATGGCCGCCGCATTGCGCAGATGCGCGAGATGGCTCATGCGGTCGAGTTCGGTCAGCTTGCCCGCCACGATCGCGCGCCCGAAGAGATCGAACGGTCCGACGAGCGCGCCGCCGCCCGTCTCGCCGCGCAACAGCGCCTCGTAGCCCACCTCCCGTTGATGCGGCAGGCTGTAGATCGGTTGCAGATGCGTGCGCAGCGCGATGCCGTCGACGACCTCCGTCTGTCGGGTCAGCACGTTCAGGCGGACGTGGAGGCCGGGCGCCGCGCGGCGCCCGGCGAGGGCGTACGGGAAGCGCGCGCCGGCAGACGAACGCACGAGGGAGCAGTCAGGTCGATGAACGGCACGGCAGTCACGCGTTTCGGTGGGGATGAGCGCAATATCGGCCGGTCGTGCGCAAACTTGAGCATCGAATCGGTCCATGCGTCGGCGGTTTGCCGCCGGGGCCCGCGCGTCCTATCTTTGTTGGTGCGGTGCTACGATCCGCCTGCAACTTAAGCCGGGCCGCACTCGTCGAAAGTTGCAACGAACCCCTAGAGAGAGATATGGCGCAACAGAAAACCAATCCCAAACTCGAGCAGGCGCTGACACGCGGCGATCTCGCGATCCGCCAGGCCAACTCGGGCCGCGCCACCGCCGTGCTGCGCGCGCTCGGCAAGATGATCGTGGAAGCATCGGCGACCATCGGCGTCGAGGCGCACGTCGTCATTCACGATGGCGACAAGATTTACGATCCCGCCGACGGCGTGTGGCCTCAGCAATTGCTGGTGTCGCTCGATGGACCGGTCGAAGAAAACGATCCGGACGAGATCCGCACGATCACGCTGCTTGCCGATACCCCCGCGACGATCTTTCGCTGCGAGTGGCAACGCGCCGACGGCAATATCGGGCGACAGGAAGGCCGTCCGCTCGCGATGGTGGCTTTCATAACCGATGTCGACATCCCGTGGCTCGACGAAGACGACTGAATTTTTAATCCGCTTCAGCGGAATTCACGCAGTCGACATGATTATGTCGTGATAGGGCGGGCGTTCTTCCAAAAGAACGCCCGCTTTTCGTTTCACATTTCGGGCTTCCGAATCCCAATCTCTGCGCTTTCCCGATTTCGCACATTGTGCGAAGAAAAAATGTAAGCAAACGTTACCGAACCCCTTTTTATAAGTGTTTTCCAGCGTTTACGCGATGCTCCGCGGCGGTTCGGCGAAGGCTATTCTCCTGATTGCCTCTCGCGTCGATTGGTGGCTGCTCGCCCTCGTTCTTTCACCCTCATCGGGCTCGCATATTCGCTCACGGCATATGCGTATATGGTTTGCGGCGGCTACCGGCGATGGGCTTTTTCGTCGATTAGAAGCTTTCTTCCACAGCTTTAGCCTGAAAGTTGCTGAGAAACAGTAGCAAGCGCGCACCCCGTTTTTCGACTTCGTGAGAGGCTCGTTTTGCCCGTGTAGGGAACCCTCCAATAAACGTCCTCAACACGCGGCATCTTTTCAATCGCCAAGAAAAAATGGGGTTTACAAATGGAACGTCTGAACCTTGCCAAGAACGCCGCCGCTAACCAATCCGAACCGGCGGTTCGCCCAGCTCTCACGGTCGTGCCCGCACTTCAGAAAAGCGAGCGTATGCCGTTTACTATCCGTATCGTCCGTGACGATGCCGGATTGCAAAAAGCCGTGAGCATCAGACGTTCGGCCTATGGGCGGCATCTGCCCGAATTCGCCGAAAAGATGACGATCGAGTCCTCGGATCACGATCGCGGGACGGCCGTGCTTCTGGCTGAATCCAAGCTGGACGGCGCACCGCTCGGCACCATGCGCATTCAGACCAATGCCTATGGTCCGCTCGCCGTCGAGCAGTCGGTGCGTCTGCCCGAGCATCTGGCGACGAGCCGCCTCGCCGAAGCGACGCGTCTCGGCGTCGCGGGCGGGATGGTGGGCCGGGTGGTCAAGGTGGCATTGTGCAAGGCGCTCTGGATGTTCTGCGAATTGCACGAGATCGATTACATGGTGATTACGGCGCGTACGCCGCTGGATCGGGAGTATGAGGCGATGCTCTTCAAGGATGTTTTCGGCGCGGGCGAATTTCTGCCGATGTCCCATGTCGGCGGCCTGCCGCATCGGGTGCTGGCGAAAGACGTCGCCGCTGCGCGCCAGCGCTGGGAAGAAGCCCGTCATCCGCTCTTCAATTACATGGTGCACACGCATCATCCCGACATCGATTTGCATTCTGTAGATTTATCTTTTGACTGGGAACCGGTACGATGCCCTGAAGCTCCGCTGATGGCTTACGGCAGGTGAGAAAGGCACGATCGTATCCAGGAAGGTAAAAGCGAATAACCGGATCAAGGAGCGGTCCGGTAGGCCAAAAGCGGTGGTGCGCGGGGATCCTTCGCGCTCCGCCGCTGTCTGCGCCGGCGCATTTCTCGCTGCGCGCAAACGGGGGTTTTTCCAGGTATGGCGTCGGTTATTCCAGCTTCCTTATCGAGATTCAGACGCACGGGCTCGTGGATCGACGACGCGCTGTACGCGGTCGCCGTTTATGCCGTGCCGATCCTGATTTTGCTCGGTACGATCGCGACGCTTTACTTCCTGCCGCGTCAATATGAAACACGCGGCGCGGTCCCTCTCGCGCTGCGTGTCGTCGCCGATAACGGCGGCATCACCACACCCGCCGAGGCGCTCGACGCGCTGCAAGGCGCTGCGCCCGTTTCGCGCTACAGCACGCGTCTGTCCGAAAAGCCAATCTGGTTCAGCTTCACAACGCCTAGCATGAGCGCGGAATCATCGACGGTCGTCGAATTGCCATCGCGCCATGCGCAAACGCTTGCCTGCTGGAACGCGAGCACGCTCGCGCTGCTCGGCCAGGCGGACCGCGACAGCGTGAGCGGCGAGATTCGCACGGTGAAGGCGGGCTTCTTCATACAGGTCGGCCGTATCAGACAGGCGGAGAACGTTCTGTGCCGGGGCACCTTTTCCGGTCCTGCGCAGATCAATGCGTACGCGTGGGAATGGCAGGGCCTGCGCAGTTCGGCGCTCGATTTCCAGGAGAGTTCGGGGCTGATCGCCGGTGGTTTGCTGACGCTCGCGGTGTTCGTCTTCGTCACGGCGCTCATCAATCAGGAATGGACGTATGTGATTTTCGCCGTGTGGCTCGTCGGCAATCTGCGGCTCTGCGCGAACGCGATGGGCTGGGACATGCAATGGCTCGGCCGCGTGCTGCCGTCGGAATTCATGCAGCCGTTGCGACAGTTTACCTTCGCCGCCTATTACTTGCTGACGGCCGCGCTCTTCCAGCAGCTTTTCCGGCGCGAGTTGCGCGTAGTCGGCTATCGCTGGCTGCTGCGCGTGATCCAGTATGTCGGCATTGTCTTGCTGGCGGCCGCGTTCGCACTGCCGTATGCGCTTTTCATTCCGACGCTCTGGATCATCGCGGGGTTCGGCATCTGCGTGCTGCTGTTTTTCCTCGCGCGGCTCGTGTGGATGGCGCGCTCGCGCACCGTGCTCTGGTATGTCGCGTCGCTCGGCGTCGTGCTGTTCTCGACGTTCTCCGAAGTGCTCGGCGCGGCCTTCGGCCTGAAGGTGCTCGTCGGCGGCGTCAATACGGTGATGGCCGCGCTGTCGTCGAGCATGATGGCGGCCTTCGCGATCGCCGAGCAGATGCGCGCCGAACGCGATTTCCGCCGTCAGGCGCAGATGGAATTGCGCAACACCTACGAAGTCACGCCGATCGGCCTCTTCACGCTCGATGCCGACGGTCACTTCGTGCGCGCCAATCCCGCGTTGCGCGCGATGCTCGATCTGCAAAAGAGCGACTACAAGGCGCGCCATTGGAACGACTATTTCGAGGCGGGCGCGTGGGGCGCGTTGCAGGCGCTGGCCTCGAAGGGCAGCGACGGCGAACTCGAAATGGGCGGTTCGCCCGAGCGCGGCACCGGCGAACGACGCTACTTGCTGAAAGCCATCCGCTCGAACGGATGGATCGAAGGCTCGCTGCAGGACACGACGGAACGTTCGAAGGCCGTCGAGCGGCTGCGTTTTCTCGCGGAGCACGATTCGCTGACGGGCTCGCTGAATCGCCGCGGCGTAGAGAAGGCGATTTCCGCGCAGAGCGAAGAGACGCTCCCGTGGGCGCTCGCGTATGTCGACCTCGACCGCTTCAAGCTCGTCAACGATCTCTTCGGCCATCGCAGCGGCGACGAAGTGCTGCGCCAGGTCGCGGCGCGCACACGGGCGCACTTCTCGCGCAGCTATCCGGTCGGGCGTATCGGCGGCGACGAGTTCGTCTGCGTGATGCACGACACGTCGATCGAAGACGCCATCGCGCAATGCCGCGAGCTCATTTCGATTCTCTCCGACGCGCCGTACCAGGTCGGCAATCGCGCGTTCCAGGTGAAGGCGTCGATCGGTCTCGTCGAATGCTCGCAGGGCGTGCGCGTGCAGGACGCGCTTTCACACGCGGATCGCGCGTGCCGTGAAGCGAAGAAGGTCGCGCACACGCATCTCGTCACCTATCGCAAGGGCGCGGCGGCATTCGAGGAGCGCGCGGAGGAACTGAGGCTCGTCGAGACGCTCGGGCGCAATCGCCTTCCGCCGGGGCTTTTCCTCGTGATGCAGCCGATCATGTCGCTGTCCGCGCCGACCGAATCGCTCAACTTCGAAGTCCTGTTGCGCATGCGCGCGCCCGACGGCGCGACACTGCCCGCGGGCAAGGTGATCGTCGCGGCGGAGGAATCGGGCAATATCGCCGCGATCGACCGCTGGGTCATTTCGACGCTGCTCGACTGGATCGAGGCGCATCAGCACCGGCTCGGCAACACGCAGTTCATTTGCGTGAACCTGTCGGGCGGCTCGCTGAACGACGAGCAGTTCATGGAGGACATCTTCGCGCTCTTCGCGCGTCATCAGTCGATCGTGCATTACCTGTGTCTCGAGATCACGGAGAGCGTCGCGCTGCACGATCTGGAGAACACGCAGCGCTTCATCGCGCGCGTGCACGACATGGGCGGCAAGATCGCGCTCGACGACTTCGGCGCGGGATACACGTCGTTCAAATATCTGAAGGCGCTATCCGCCGATGCGCTGAAGATCGACGGCGAGTTCGTGCGCTCGATGTGCGCGCATCCGGCGGACATTGCGATCGTCGAGGCGATCGTCGCACTCGCGCGCAATCTCGGCATGCGCAGCGTCGCGGAGTGGGTCGAGGACGTCGATACCTTGCGCGCGTTGCAGGAGATCGGCGTGGATTACGTGCAGGGCTTCCTGATCGCGCGGCCGCAGGAGAGCTCGGCGATTCTCGCGGCGAGCTCGGCCGCGAGTTTCGTGAAGGATCCGGAAGTGATCAGTTTCGTCGAAGGCCTGTCGGAGCCGGCACAGGCGAACGTGTTCGACTACGAATGGCACGCGCGTGCCTCAGGGACGCACTGAGCCCGGCACGGCTCAGGCCGTCTTCATCTCGTTCAATACCTTTGCCGCCGCAATCGGAATGCGCGTGTCGTCCCATTGCGCGAGCCATTGAATCTCCTTGCGCGTGAAATAGCCCGCGTGATTGCGCAGCGCGAACTGCAGCGAATCGACGATGTGATCGCGAATGATCTGCGGCGCGTTCTCGTCCTTGACGATCGCGTGTAGGGCTTCGAGTGTGCTCATGTTTTTGCCGGGCGTGTGTGTGTCGGGGATGACCATCTCGCCGACCATAACCGACCAAAAATTCGTGAAAAAAATCGGCCTGCATCGCGCGGCCGGTCTATGAACGGGCGCTTGATAAAATCGGCCCGGATGTCTTTACTAAATAAAAAGACTGGATTTAATCGAACGGGGACGAACACATGAACGATGTCCGGCGCTCGCGGCTGCCCGGAGAGGCGCGAGCCGATGTCTGAGCGGCCCGCGCGCAAAGCCTCGGCGCATTCCGTCGGCTCGAATCAGCTCGGCATGCGCCAGTTCAACGAGCGCATCGTCCTGCAGGCGATCCGGCTCCACGGCGCGCTGCCCAAGGCCGACATCGCGCGCATGACGCGCCTGTCGATGCAGACGGTCTCGCTGATCGTCGATCATCTGATCGAGGACGGCCTGCTCGCCAAAGAGCCGCGCGCGCGCGTGCGCGGCCGCATCGGTCAGCCGTCGGTGCCGATCTCCCTGCGTGCGGACGGCGCGTTTTCCATCGGCGTGAAAGTGGGGCGGCGCAGTCTCGACGTGCTGTCGATGGACTTCGCCGGCAACGTGCGCGCGCGCGAAACGCTGGCCTATCCGTATCCCGATCCGCATACGCTCTTTCCCGCGCTGGAAGAGCGGCTCGCGCGCACGATCGGCGCGCTCGGCGACGGCGCACGGAAGATCGCGGGCATCGGCGTCGCGGCGCCGTTGTGGCTGGGCGGCTGGCGCGACTTCTTCGACACGCCGCCCGATGTGCTCGCGGCGTGGGACGACATCGACATCCGCGAACGGATCGAAGCGATGACGGCGCTGCCGGTCGAGTTCGCCAAGGACACGACGGCCGCGTGCGCCGCCGAACTGGTGATGGGCCAGGGACGCGGGCTGCGCAACTTCCTCTATGTTTTCATCGGCACATTCATCGGCGGCGGACTCGTGATCGACGGCCGATTGCACGCGGGCCCAAGCGGCAACGCGGGCGCCATCGGCTCGTTGCCGCTGATGAGCCACGGCAACGGACGACGCGCGGGGCAACTGCTCGACAAGGCGTCGGTGTATGTGCTCGAAAAGGCGTTCGTCGCGGCGGGCGCGCCGGCCGCCGCCGCGCACGACGAGCGCGCATGTTCGCCGCCGTTGCGCGCGCTATCGGACGCGTGGATGCGCGGGACGTGTCCCGCGATCGCGACGGGCATCGCAGCGTCGGCGGCGCTGCTCGATCTCGAAGCCGTGGTGATCGACGGTGAAATCGACCGGATCTTGCTGCGCGAGGTCATCGGGCGCACCGACGACGCGCTCGCCGCGTTCGACTGGCAAGGCATGACGCGCCCGCGCCTCGTCGAAGGGCAGATCGGCCCCGACGCCCGCGCAATGGGCGGCGCGATCCTGCCGCTCTATGCGCATTTCGCGCCGAAGCACGAGCTTTTTCTGAAGCCGCTCGACGCCTGAGGTCAGTCCAGTGAGAGCCGCGCGGCGAACGCGAGCAGCGCGGCGGAGAACGTCCAGCGCTGCACGGTCTGCGCTTTCGGATGGCGGCGCAGCCAGCCGGAAATTCGCACCGCGCCCGCCGCCAGCGTGAGGTCGAACAGGACGCCGACCGCAACCAGCACGACCCCCAGTTCCAGCACTTGCGACCAGACCGGACCGCTCTGCGGCCGCACGAATTGCGGCAGCAGCACGGAGCAGAACAGCAGCGCCTTCGGATTGAGAATGCTGCTCAGAATGCCCTTCGCGTAGGCCGAACGCAGCGTGGATGCGGCCGCCTGACCGGGCGTCGCGTCGAGCCCGAACGCGGGCGATCGGAAAATCTGAATCGCCACGTAAGAGAGATACAAACCACCCGCGATGCGCACGCCGTCGTAAAGCCACGGCGCGCTGCGCAAGAGCGCGGCGACGCCGAGCGCCGATAGCGTCACATGCGTCGCCCGCGCCGTGGCGAGTCCGCCGGCCACGGCGAGACCGTGGCTCAAACCGCGCGTGCCGCTCGTCTGAAGCACGAGCGCCATGTCCGGTCCGGGCAGCGCATACACCACCGCGAGCGCGCCGATGAAAACCCATAGCAAGTGTGCCGAGACCATGATGCGCTCCTGTTTCGATGGCGATATCGTGCCACTTCGGAGGGAGCGTTTTCTGGCTTTTTTACTCCCGATATGGTCATCAAGCGAGACTTTCCCCTAGAATCGGATCAATAAGAAGGGGAAAGCTCCATGATCGAAATCGATCGTATCGACCGCGCCATGCTGGCCGCGCTTCAGCAGGACGGCCGCATGCCTGTCGCGAAACTCGCCGAGCGCGTCGGCCTGAGCGAGACGCCGTGCGCGCGCCGGCTCAAGCGTCTGGAAAGCGAGGGCTACATCGACGGCTATCGCGCGGTGCTGTCACGCAAGGCGCTCCAGTTGGGCGTCGTCGCGTTCGCGCAGGTGCGCTTCAGCGTGCACGATCGCGCGCTGTCGGATCGCTTCGAGCGCGAAATTCAGGGGATTCCGCGCATCGTGTCGTGTCACAACATCTCGGGGACGGCGGATTATCTGCTCCAGATCATCGCGCGCGATCTCGACGAATACGGCGTCTTCATGCGCGACATCCTGCGAACCTTGCCGGGCGTGACAGCCGTCGAATCGATGCTCTCGCTGCGCGAGGTGAAGCGCGACAGCGGCGTGCCCGTGCCCTGATAATTGTCTATACAAGGCTGAGGCGAACACGGCGAGAATAGCTCCGGGATTCCCCTAATACAACCTAAGTTGTATATACAAGAACATGAGACTCATTCGATGGCGTCCCATCGACACTCTCTTTCTTGATGCGCAGGAGCATTCGTGACTTCATCCTCCCGTTTTCGCGACACCGAGATCCGCGCGCCGCGCGGCACCCGACTCAACGCCAGGAGCTGGCTGACCGAAGCGCCGCTGCGCATGCTGATGAACAATCTCGACCCCGAAGTGGCCGAGAATCCGAAGGAACTGGTGGTGTACGGCGGCATCGGGCGGGCGGCGCGCGACTGGGCGTGCTACGACAAGATCGTCGAGACGTTGAAACGCCTCGAAGCGGACGAGACGCTGCTCGTCCAGTCGGGCAAGCCGGTCGGCGTGTTCAAGACGCATGAGAATGCGCCGCGTGTTCTCATCGCGAATTCCAACCTGGTGCCGCATTGGGCGAATTGGGAGCACTTCAACGAGCTCGACGCGAAGGGCCTCGCGATGTACGGACAGATGACCGCCGGCAGCTGGATCTACATCGGCAGCCAGGGCATCGTGCAGGGCACCTATGAGACCTTCGTCGAAGCCGGACGCCAGCATTACGGCGGCGAGCTCAAAGGCCGCTGGGTGCTGACCGCCGGTCTCGGCGGCATGGGCGGCGCGCAGCCGCTTGCAGCGACGCTCGCGGGCGCGTGTTCGCTGAACATCGAATGTCAGCAAAGCCGCATCGATTTCCGTCTGAAGACGCGTTACGTCGATGAACAGGCGACCGATCTCGACGACGCCCTCGCGCGCATCCAGCGCTACACGTCCGAAGGCCGCGCGATTTCCATCGCGCTGTGCGCGAACGCGGCGGACATACTGCCCGAGCTCGTGCGCCGCGGCGTGCGTCCGGACATGGTTACCGATCAGACGAGCGCGCACGATCCGCTCAACGGCTATCTGCCGAAAGGCTGGACCTGGGCGCAATACCGTGACCGCGCGCAAAGCGATCCGGCGGGCACGGTGAAGGCCGCGAAGCAATCGATGGCCGAGCACGTCCGCGCGATGCTCGCGTTCCGCGAACAGGGCGTACCGACGTTCGATTACGGCAACAATATCCGCCAGATGGCCAAGGAAGAGGGCGTCGACAACGCGTTCGATTTTCCGGGCTTCGTGCCGGCCTACATCCGTCCGCTTTTTTGCCGCGGCGTCGGGCCCTTCCGCTGGGCCGCGCTCTCGGGCGATGCGGAAGATATCTACAAGACGGACGCGAAAGTGAAGGAACTCATCGCCGATGACGCGCATCTGCATCGGTGGCTCGACATGGCGCGCGAGCGCATCAGCTTTCAGGGCCTGCCGGCGCGCATCTGCTGGGTCGGGCTCGGCCAGCGCGCGAAGCTCGGCCTCGCGTTCAACGAGATGGTGCGCAACGGCGAGTTGTCGGCGCCGGTCGTGATCGGCCGCGATCATCTCGATTCTGGCTCGGTCGCGAGTCCGAACCGCGAAACCGAAGCGATGCAGGATGGCTCGGACGCCGTGTCCGACTGGCCGCTTCTGAACGCGCTCCTGAATACGGCGAGCGGTGCGACGTGGGTCTCGATTCATCACGGTGGCGGCGTCGGCATGGGCTTCTCGCAGCATGCGGGCGTCGTGATCGTGTGCGACGGCAGCCGCGAAGCCGATGCACGCATCGCGCGCGTGCTGCACAACGATCCCGCGACGGGCGTCATGCGCCACGCCGACGCGGGCTACGACATCGCCATTGAATGCGCGCGCGAGCAGGGCCTCGATCTGCCGATGATCACGCGATGAAAACCCTCTGGCACCACTGCCACGCCGCGACGATGGCCGGTGGCAAGTATTCGATCATCGAAGACGCGGCGATCCTGACCGACGGCGCGCGCATCGAATGGATCGGGCCGTCCGCTTCGGCGCCGGAAATCGGCGACTGCGGGCGTGTCGATCTCGAAGGCGCGTGGGTGACGCCGGGGTTGATCGACTGCCACACGCATCTCGTTTTCGGCGGCGATCGGAGCGGCGAGTTCGAAGAGCGGCTCGAAGGCGTGAGTTATGCGCAAATCGCGGCGCGTGGCGGCGGCATCGCGAGCACCGTGCGCGCGACGCGCGAAGCCAGTGAAGACGCGTTGTTCGAAGTCGCGAAGAAGCGCGCAGTCGGTCTGATGCGCGAAGGCGTGACCGCGCTCGAAGTGAAATCCGGCTACGGGCTCGATCTCGCCAGCGAACGCAAGATGCTCGCCGTGGCGCGACGTCTCGGCGACACGCTGCCGCTCACCGTGCGCGCGACCTGCCTCGCCGCGCATGCGTTGCCGCCCGAATACGCGAACCGCGCGGATGACTACATCGCCTATGTCTGCGACGAGATGTTGCCGGCGCTCGTCGAAGAAGGTCTCGTCGATGCCGTCGATGCATTTTGCGAGCACATCGCGTTTTCGACGCAGCAAGTCGAGCGTGTGTTTCGATGCGCGCACGAACTCGGCGTGCCCGTGAAGTTGCATGCCGAGCAGTTGTCGTCCTTGCATGGATCGTCGCTTGCGGCGCGCTATCGGGCACTGTCGGCGGATCATCTCGAGTACATGACGGAGGACGATGCCATCGCGATGGCGCAGTCCGGCACCGTCGCCGTGCTCCTGCCGGGCGCGTTCTACATGTTGCGTGAAACCCAAGTGCCGCCCATCGACGCGCTGCGGCGTCATCGCGTGCCGATCGCGCTCGCGAGCGATCTGAATCCCGGTACGTCGCCGGCGCTATCGTTGCGCATGATGCTCAACATGGGATGCACACTGTTTCGCCTGACGCCGGAAGAAGCGCTCGCCGGCGTGACGATTAATGCGGCGAGCGCGCTCGGACTGCGATCGACGCACGGCTCGCTCGAAGCAGGAAAGGCCGCGGATTTTGTCGCCTGGCGGATCGACAGGCCTGCTGAGCTTTCGTATTGGCTCGGCGGCGCGCTGCAAAATCGCGTCGTGCGTGGCGGCGCGGAGACTGATTTCGAGCGCATCGCGCGATGAAACAAAACGCCTCGTCCGGGCCGGGACGAGGCGTTGCGCCAGAAAAGAAACGATGAAGCGTGGCGTTACGTGCGCTTGCGGATCATTCCCCAGACGACGAGCAGGATGATGGCGCCGAGCACCGAGGCGATCCATCCCGCTGGCTGTCCCGGCTGATACCAGCCGAGCGCCCGGCCCACGTACCCCGCGATGAGCGAGCCGGCGATGCCGAGGATGATGGTCATGATCCAGCCCATGTTGTCGTCGCCCGGTTTGAGCGCGCGCGCGATGAGCCCGATGACGAGTCCGACGATCAAAGTGCCGATGAATGCAAACATGCGGTTGCTCCTTGACAGAGTTTTACAGTTTCTTGATTGCGTTGCCGATGGATTCCGGACGGTCCCGGTACGTTCAAAGTAGCACGGCGCAATGCGTTTGGGTAAGACACTGGCCGTCTGGCCAATCCTTGAAGCACGAACGATGCCCCGTGCATCGCCCAAGGTAAAATTCGTCGCATTGCCTCAATCCGTGCCTTGCTACGATATGACCGATTCCGAATTCCCCTCCAACGACGATACGATCCACGAAGATCGCCTCTGGCGCGACGACGGCTGGACCGCGCGCGTGATCAAGAACGAGGACGACGACGGCTGGGCCGTCGAGATGATTCAGGCGGGCGAGACGGAGCCCGCGCTCGTCGGACCGTGGACGATGGGCCGCGACAAGAAAAATCCAAAGCCGCTCGACGCAAACGCGTTTCGAACATTAGTCAAGACGGCGTCGGAAGTCTTGCGCCGGCACGAACAGCAGCGTCATGCAATGCTGAACAAGAATGTCACCGTCGATCTGCGGGGCGAGGACATTACCGTCACGCTGGAGATCGTTCCCGATGAGGACGATCCCTACGCGAATCTCAAAGCCTTCGATGCGTACGGCGCGCAGCTCGCGCACGTGCGCGTGTCCCCTTCATTCAAACTCAGCAAGGCGAGCGCCGAGCGATGGGCCGAGAACGAGTTCGCGAAGCCCAACTGAATCGCCCATTGTGCTCATCGCGCATGCCTAAAAGGAAAACGCCGTCTCACTTTCGTGAGACGGCGTCGGGAGAAGGATGCCGTGAGTCGGATCGGATCTCAGCGTTTCCTGACGACGAACTCGATCCGTCGATTGGCGAAACGTCCGCTCGCAGTATCGTTGTCGGCAATCGGATTGGCGTCGCCAAAGCCCGTGGCCGTGAGCGATTGCGGCGGTACGCCGTTTCGCACCAGGTAGCCCCGGACAGCCTCAGCGCGTTCCTTCGATACTTCGAGCTTCGCCGCTGCTGCACCTTGCGCATCCGAATAGCCCGCAATTTCGAGATTCACGATCGAACCCTTGGCGGCGCAGCTCTTGAGCAACTGCGCCGTCTCGCCGAGCGTGGAGTACGCGCTTTCCGGCACCTGTGCACTCGAGCGCGCGAAGTTGACAACCTGAAGGTCGAGTACCCGCGTCAGCTTGTCGCCAGAGCACGGCGTGTCAGTGGCGAGCAGGCTCTTCATCGCGTTGCGAAAGGATTGCGTTGCGGTGGCGACGGCGCCGTCTACGTCGAACGCCGCAACCTGGAACATGCCGCCGAGCGTGCCTTTCAGACGATCGGTCCAGCCGAGCTTCCCGTTCGCCGCCGTGCCGCTCAACTCGACTTTCGAGCCGCTGACCTTCGCTTCCGCACCAGGCACGGCCATGAGCGGGAAGAAGTCGTTCAGGCGCGAGAGCCAGGTTGCCGGGCGGGTTTCGGGAATGACCGAAACGTCCGCCGTGTAGGCCTTTCCGAAGCGGGCGGTCAACGTGTCGACCAGATGCTTCTTCTCTGCTTGCGTGCCCACGGTCGCCTCGATCGCCGGCACGCCTGCCGCGTTGACGCTGAACAACAACTGCGCGTCTTTCCAGGAGGCGGGCGCGGCCTTCGGCGCCGAGGCCGTTTCCGGCTCTGCCGCGGTTGCGACCGGCGTGTTCACAGGTGCCGCTACCGGCGCAGTGTCGGTGACCGGCGTAGTCGATAGCGCTGCGGACGACGCCGGCATTGACATGTCCGTGACGTGCTGCGTGGCCGGCGCGGCGCTCAGATCCACGCTGTCGCCATGCGTGAAGCCGCGGTAATAAACCAGCGCGAGAACGGCGGCCAGCACGGCAAAGAGCAGCCAGATCCACTTGTTCGAGCGTTTCGGCGCGGGTTTGCGCACCGGTGCGCGCATCGGGGGCGGCGCGGATTTTGAAGCTGGCGCAGTTTGCACGGGCGGAGCGGTCTGCATAACGGGCGCGGGCGCGGGTGCAACTGCCGCGGCCATCGCTACATCGCCATCCGTACGCGGCTCGAGGCTCGATGCGACCGTATCGAGCCGCGGCGTGATGCAACTCGTGAAGCCTTCTGTGTTACCGACGCCGATGGCTGTCGCGACCGCGTTCGACATCGACGAATTGATTTCGCCGACCTGATCGCGCAGCAGCTTGGGCACCTGCGGCAGTCCCCACTGCGCGAGCAGGAAGTGGCGCTTCATGATGCCGAACAGCACGGCGGCGACGATGCCCGCGAGCGCCGACGTGGCTTGCGTGGGAACGCCGGTTTCGGCCGAAACAGCGTCGGTCAGCGCATCGACGCGCTGGCCCGTCGCGAGCGCGGCAAGCGAATGACCATTGGCTTCGAGCTGCTTGAGTCCGCCGGTGGTCGCGATCACCTTGGATAAGTGATCCGCGATGTGGGCGTTGGTCTCCGACTGCATGATGACGGAATACACCGACTGCGAGCCGGGTACGAGCGTCGCCCGATCCATCAGCGATGCGACCAGGCCGGGCGCGATGCGTATCACGAGCTGCCGGACGATCTGACCGGGAATGCCGAATTGTTGCGACAACTGCTCGGCGATGGGTTCCGAGATCGCGGCATTGACCGCCTGGACCAGATTGATGCTCATCGACTGAGATTCCTTTCTACATGAACGCTTAACGCAAGCGCAAGTACGTAGCGGATTCTATATGCACAGGTATCCTAAAAAGAACCGTGCAAACTTCTTTACGAAAACGGTGCTTAAATGCGATTCGCGTTGTGCTTTTTAACGTGCGCGCAGGCTCAGTTCCGAGAAGAATCTGACGACGCGTCTGGCGGCGGCGCCGAGCGAGCCCGGCTCCGCGGGCGCGGGTTGCGCTTCCTTCACGGCAAGCGCGACGAACGACAGTATGGAATGCGACTGGATGAGCGTGCGGTACGACGCGTCGAGCGGCGACGTCCACGCGCAGCTGCGGCAATCGTGCTTGGGGCACGCGTTGCAGGGAGGTTGATTGCGGTTCATGGCGGAATCCTTCTGGGTATCCGCATATGATCTTCGATACGCTATCGTTAGGCGATCAGATACTTCCGATTGAACTCTTGGTTTTCATCTCGGAAATAGGACAAACTAACTCGATGAATCCGGGACTGTTTCAGCGCAAGGAGGCGGCGATGCACTATTTGTTGATTTACGATCTCTGTTCAGACTATCTGGAGCGCCGCGCGCAATTTCGCGACGCGCATCTCGCCCTTGCATGGGCTGCGGTCGAGCGGGGAGACATCGTGCTCGCTGGTGCGCTCGATGCCCCCGCCGATCGCGCGATGCTGCTGTTTCACAGCAATTCGCCCGCCGTCGCGGAAGACTTCGCAAAAAACGATCCGTACGTGACGAACGGGCTGGTCGAGCGCTGGGAAGTGCGCAAGTGGAACACGGTCGTGGGCACGAATGCGGCCACGCCCGTGAGATAGCGCGGCGCGGGCATCACGCGCCGGCGGTTTCTTCCTCGGGACGATCCCGGCGGGTGGGGCCGCGGCGCTGCGCCGAACGATAAAGGCTCGTCAGCGTGTCGTCGATTTGCTGCGAGCGCTCGAAGAGCGCCGCGAGCCAGTCGACGAACACCGACACGCGCGGCGTTGCCTGACGGCTTTTCAGAAACGCCACCGATACCTTGAGCGGCGGCGACTTCCATTGCGGCAGCAATTCGCGCAGTTGCCCCGAGCGCAGATACGGCTGCGCCGCGATGCGCAGCGGCTGGATCATCCCCAGCCCTTCGATGCCGCATGCGAGGTACGCATGCTCGTCGGCGACCTGCACGAAGCCGCGCATCTTCATGGTGACGGGCGCGCCGTCGACATCGAAATCGAAGTCGGCGGGGCGGCCGCTTTTCTCGGAGATGCAATTGACCGCGACGTGCTGCGCGAGATCGTCGAGTGTTTCCGGCGTGCCGTGCTTCTCCAGGTACGCCGGACTTGCGCACGTCACCTGTTCGAGCACGCCGAGCCGGCGCGCGATCAGACCCGAATCGGGCAATTCGCCGAGCTGCACGCTGCAATCGACACCTTCGCCGACGAGATCCACATTGCGATTGCCGATGCCGATCGACAGCTCGATCTGCGGATAGCGCGCATGAAACTCCGGCAGCGCGGGCACGACGATCGAGGTCGCGACGGTATCCGGCATCTCGACGCGCAGCCGTCCGCGCAGACGCTCCTCGCCCGCGCCGAAGCCGGATTCGAGCTCGTCGATATCGGCGAGGATTTGCGCGCAACGCTCGTAATAAGCGGCGCCATCGACGGTGAGATTCAGGCGCCGTGTCGTACGTGCGAGCAATTGCACGCCGACCAGCGCTTCGAGTTGTTGCACGGTCGTCGAAACACTCGCGCGCGGCATGCCGAGCGACTCGGCCGCACGCGTGAAGCTGTTCGTATCGACGACACGCGTGAAGACACGCATGGCATGGACGCGATCGATCACGTTGTGTTTTCCTTTTATGACGATTGAATGGCGATGCGCGAAAAAAAGCGTATCCACCGCGGCTATGAAGCGGCGGAAAAAAGGCGCATCGGCGATGGTTAGATCGTACGGACGGGAAGCGTCAACGTGAATACACAAAAATGGAGGATTCTTGCCTGATCCTTTCTGACGGCGCGAATCGCGCCATTTACAGCGCCGGCATTTCGCCGCGCAGACGGCCCGCGAAACCGGTCATGTCGGCGCCGGAGGGTGCCTGATAAAGGCGCAGCCCCATTTCCGGCAGGATCGACAGCAGATGATCGAATACGTCGCCCTGAATGCGCTCGTATTGGGTCCACGCGGTCGTCGCGGTGAAACAATAGACTTCGACCGGGATGCCCTCCGATTGCGGTTCCATCATGCGGACCATGATCGCCATGTCCTGGCGGATTTCCGGATGGCGTTGCAGATAAGCGAGCCCGTACGCGCGAAACGTGCCGATATTCGTGAGCCGCCGCCGGTTCGCAGGCTCGTTCGCGAGTTCGCCGAGATTGCGGTTCGCCTGCTCGACCTCGGTCTGCTTCTGTTCCAGATAATCGTGCAGCAGCCGAAAGCGCTTCAGGCGTGCGGTCTCTTCCTCGGTGAGAAAGCGCACGCATTGCGCGTCGATGCGCAAGGTACGCTTGATGCGCCGTCCGCCCGATTCGAACATGTGCCGATAGTTGCGATAGCTCTCCGAAAAGAGCTTGTACGTCGGCACGGTGGTCACGGTGTTGTCCCAGTTCTGGACCTTGACCGTATGCAGCGCGATGTCCTTCACGAAGCCATCGGCGGCGGCTTGCGGCATTTCGATCCAGTCGCCGATCCGCAGCATGTCGTTCGATGTCAGTTGCGTGCTCGCGACGAGCGACAGCAGCGTGTCCTTGAAGACGAGCAGCAGCACCGCGGACAACGCGCCGAGACCGGAGAGCATCCAGAGCGGCGAGCGGTCGATGAGAATGGACAGCACGAGCACGCCGCACACGAGCGCGAGCGCCAGCTTGCCGATCTGGATATAGCCCTTGATCGAGCGCGTCTGTGCTTCCTTGCTTTCCGCATAGACGTCCTGCCACGCGGACAGCGCGCTGCCCGCGGCGAAAAACAAGCAGACCCACGCGCCGCCGTGCGCGACGCGGCCGATGACCGTGGCCCAGTGGCCGATGCGCGGCACGTCGTCGATGCCGAGCGCGACGGTCGCGAACGGCACCGCGTACCAGAGGCGATGATAGGCGCGATGCTTGATGCACGCGCGGTCCCACTTCTGATGACCGGCGAGCACGAGCAGCCGATGTGCGACATACAGCACGATGCGCGCGACCACCCATTGCAGGAAGAGCGCGATCAGCGCGAGCGCGACGAGACCCGCGACGAGTTGCGCCCACGGATGAGCGGCGAGCAGATGCGGCAGGGGATCGGGAAGGAAGTCGAAATTCATACCGTTCGGTCAGGACTGGGAAGCGTGCGCATCGTGCGTCCTTTGCGACGCGACGCGCACCGTATTGTGCATGATCGTGCACGTTCGATGCATCGGTCGCGGCACGCTCGCGCGCCTTATCGAAAACCCGAGTTCGATGAAAATGAATTTTTTTTGGCGGGCTTTTCGAGTAAATATACTTTCATCGCGTTTGATTGCCATGAGGCCGCAGCGCATTCCATGTCCCGTTCACTATCGGTTCGTGCACCGGCGAGCACCGACGTTCTGATTTCCGCGCGCATCGCAGCGGCCATGCCGACGCTCACGCCCATCCACCGGCGCATGGGTGCGTTCGTGCTGGCGAACCTGTTCCGTTCCGCGACGATGCGCATCGACGAACTGGCGGGCGCCGTGGGCGCGTCGGTGGCGACGGCGAACCGTTTCGCGCGGGCGCTCGGTTTCTCGGGCTATCCGGCGTTTCGCGAGGCGCTCGTGCGCGGCTTCGAGGCGACCATCGCGCCGGTCGAGCGCTTGCGCACCGCGCTCGAATCGCCGGCGAGCGGCGCCGAAGTTTTCGATGCATCGCTCGCGCAGGCGGCAGCGAATCTGCGTCTTGCCCAAACATCCGTCGATGGCGCGAAGGCCGGCGCAATCGTCGACATGATCCTCGCCGCGCCGCGCGTCTTCGTGGTCGGCTATGGCGCGAGCGCGTTCCTCGCGGGACTGATGGAGCACGGACTCACGCCGTATTGCGCGAACGTCCAGTCGCTCGCGCTGATGGGCGGACCGTCGCATGCGGCGCGCAGGCTCTTCACGGCGTCGCGGGGCGATGTGCTGATCGCGATCGCGTTCCCGCGTTATGTCGACGACACCATCACGCTGGCGCGGCTTGCGCGCGATCACGGCTTGCGCGTCATCGCACTCACGGACAGCGCCGCGTCGCCGCTCGCGCCGGTCGCCGACGTGCTGCTCGCGATTCAGGCCGAGCGCAGGCTCGCGGCGAATTGCGACACGGCGGTGCTCGCCGTCATCGAAGCACTCTGCGATGCGGTCGCGCATCGGGCGAAACGCTCGGTCGAGGCGGCATCGGGATTGACCGAATTCGTGCTGCCGTGGCTCGTCGCGCCGTCGATCGTCAAAGCGCCACCGACGGTCCCCGCGCCGCGCCGTACGGCCGCGAAACGACACACTCACACGGAACCGCGCGAGACATGAACGCAACACCAGTCATTGCCGTTCACGGCGGGGCAGGCACGCTCCTGCGCCACGCCATGAACGCCGAAACGGAAGGGCGCTACCACGCGGCGCTCGGCGAAATCCTGAGCGCGGGCGAGCGCATTCTCGCCGCCGGCGGCAGCGCGCTCGACGCCGTCACCGAAGCCGTTCGTCTGCTCGAAGACTGCCCGCTCTTCAACGCGGGCCACGGCGCGGTGTTCACGGCAGCCGGCACGCACGAGCTCGATGCATCCGTGATGGACGGCGCGACGCTCGAAGCCGGCGCGATCAGTTGCGTGACGCGCGTGAAGAATCCCGTGCTCGCCGCGCGCCGCGTGCTCGACGTGAGCGACCACGTGATGTTCACGGCAGCGGGCGCGGAAGCGTTCGCCGCGGCGCAAGGGCTCGACTTCGTCGATCCCTCGTACTTCCGCACGGAAGCGCGTTATCAGCAATGGCTCAAGGCGCGCGGCACGTCGGGCACGATGCTCGATCACGATGCGATGACGAAGTTCGCGTTCGACAGCGATCCCATCGATCCCGACAGGAAGTTCGGCACTGTCGGCGCCGTCGCGCTCGATGCGAACGGCCATCTGGCGGCCGCGACATCGACGGGCGGCATCACCAACAAGCAGGCGGGCCGCGTCGGCGATGCGCCGCTGATCGGCGCGGGCTGTTACGCGAACGACGCGACTTGCGCCGTCTCGACCACCGGCACGGGCGAGATGTTCATCCGCATGCTCGCGGCGTACGACGTATCGGCGCAGATGGAATATCGCGGCGTGTCGCTTGAGGACGCGGCACACGATGTCGTGATGAACAAGTTGCCGCGCATCGAAGGACGCGGCGGCCTCGTCGCCGTCGACGCGAAGGGCAACGTCGTGCTGCCGTTCAACACGGAAGGCATGTATCGCGGCTATGCGCGAGCAGGCGAAGCGCCCGTCACGGCGATCTATCGATGATGAACGAGAGCTTGCCCGATTCCCGCGTGATCGACGTGCGCGACCTGTCGGTCTCGTTCCGTTCGCGCTCGCGCACGATCGAAGCCGTGCGCAACATCGCGTTTTCCGTGGATCGCGGCGAAACGCTCGCGATCGTCGGCGAATCGGGTTCGGGGAAATCGGTCACTTCGCTCGCGCTGATGCGTCTCGTCGAGCATGGCGGCGGGCGGATCGTCTCGGGCAGCATCGCGTTCAGGCGGCGCAACGGGCAAGTGCTGGACCTCGCGAAGGCGTCATCCGCGGCGATGCGCAGCGTGCGTGGCGCGGACATCGCGATGATCTTCCAGGAGCCGATGACATCGCTCAATCCCGTATTCACGGTCGGCGACCAGATCGCGGAAGCCATCGCGCTGCATCAGGGCAAGAGCCGCTCCGAGGCCCGCGCGGAAGCGCTGCGTCTGCTCGATCTCGTGCGCATTCCCGAATCGAAGCGCGTGTTCGCGCGCTATCCGCATCAGTTGTCGGGCGGCATGCGCCAGCGCGTGATGATCGCGATGGCGCTTTCGTGCAAGCCCGCGCTCCTGATCGCCGATGAGCCGACCACTGCGCTCGACGTCACGATTCAGGCGCAGATCCTGCAACTCGTGCGCGGGCTGCAGGACGAAATGAACATGGGCGTGATCTTTATCACGCACGACATGGGCGTGGTCGCGGAGGTCGCCGATCGCGTGCTCGTGATGTATCGCGGCGAAAAGGTGGAGGAAGCGCCTTCGGATACGCTGTTTCATGCGCCGACGCATCCCTACACGAAGGCGCTGCTCGCCGCCGTGCCGACGCTCGGCGCGATGCACGGCACGGATCGCCCCGCGAAATTCCCGATTCTCGGAGTCGAGCCGGCGGATATCGCGCCCGACGATGCAAGCGCGTTGCGGCCATCGGAAGCGGTCGAGAAGGAAACGCAGCCTGCCGTCGATGAAACCATCCGGCCGATTCTGCGCGTACGCGACCTGGTCACGCGCTTTCCGGTGAAGAGCGGTTTATTCGGCCGCACGACGGCGGCGGTCCATGCGGTCGAGCGCGTCAGATTCGACCTGCGCCCTGGTGAGACACTCGCGCTCGTCGGCGAATCGGGTTGCGGCAAATCGACGACGGGACGTTCGTTGCTGCGGCTCGTCGAAAGCCAGAGCGGTTCGATCGAATTCGACGGACGCGACATCAGCAAGCTCGAAGGCCATGCGCTGCAGACACTGCGGCGCAATATCCAGTTCATCTTTCAGGACCCGTTTGCTTCGCTCAATCCGCGTCTGACAGTCGGCTTCTCCGTGATGGAGCCGTTGCTCGTGCATCGCGTCGCGAGCGGAAAGGAAGCACAGGCGCGGGTCGACTGGCTGCTCGAAAAGGTCGGCTTGCCGCCCGAAGCGGCGCAGCGGTATCCGCACGAATTCTCGGGCGGTCAAAGACAGCGCATCGCGATCGCACGAGCGCTCGCGCTGAATCCGAAAGTCGTGATCGCCGACGAATCCGTCTCCGCGCTCGATGTCTCCGTGCGCGCGCAGATCGTCAATCTGATGCTCGATCTTCAGCGCGAGCTGGGCGTGGCGTATCTCTTCATCTCGCACGACATGGCAGTCGTGGAACGTGTGAGTCATCGCGTGGCGGTGATGTATCTCGGGCAGATCGTCGAGATAGGACCGCGCGCCGCCGTGTTCGAAGCGCCGCGGCATCCGTACACGCGCAAGCTGATGAGCGCGGTGCCGGTCGCCGACCCGTCGCGCAGACATGCGAAACGCATGCTCGCCGCCGACGAGATTCCGAGCCCGATCCGCAAGCTCGGCGACGAGCCGACCGTCGCGAAACTCGTAGCCGTAGGACCAGACCATTACGTTGCCGAGCATCACGTAGGCGGCGCGTATTGATAACACCATGACGTCAAGCCAAGGAGTCCAACGATGCCGTCTTTCAAACTGCGCTCGATTCTCGCTGCAAGCGCATTCGCCGCACTGACCTCACTCGCGCCTGTCGCGTCGCATGCGCAAAGCACCGCCGTGATGGCCGTCGCTTCGACCTTCACGACGATGGATCCGTACGACGCGAACGACACGCTCTCGCAGGCGGTGGCGAAGTCCTTCTACGAGGGCCTCTTCGGGTTCGACAAGGACATGAAGATCCGCAACGTGCTCGCGACGAGCTACGAGGCGAGCCCCGACGCGAAGGTCTACACGATCCATCTGCGCAAGGATGTGAAGTTCCAGGACGGCACCGATTTCAACGCGGACGCGGTGAAGGCCGTCTTCGACCGCGTGACGAACCCGGACAACAAGCTCAAGCGCTACAACCTCTTCAACAAGATCGACAAGACCGAAGTGGTCGATCCATACACGGTGAAGATCACGCTGAAGATTCCTTTCTCGGCGTTCATCAACGTGCTCGCGCATCCGTCGGCGGTGATGATCTCGCCGACCGCGCTCCAGAAGTACGGCAAGGACATCGCGTTTCATCCGGTCGGCACGGGTCCGTTCGAGTTCGTCGAATGGAAGCAGACCGACGACCTGAAGGTGAAGAAGTTCGCGGGCTACTGGCGCAAGGGCTTGCCGAAGATCGACATGATCGACTGGAAGCCCGTGGTCGATAACAACACGCGCGCCGCGCTCATGCAGACCGGCGAAGCGGACTTCGCGTTCTCGATTCCCTTCGAGCAGGCCGCGACGCTCAAGGCGAGCCCGAAGGTCGACCTGATCGCGGCGCCGTCAATCATTCAGCGCTACGTGAGCATGAACGTGCTGCAAAAGCCCTTCGATAACCCGAAGGTGCGCGAGGCGATGAACTACGCGATCAACAAGGAAGCGCTCGTCAAGGTTGCGTTCGCAGGTTATGCCGTGCCGGCCGAAGGCGTCGTGCCGCCGGGCGTCGAGTATGCGACGAAGCTCGGGCCGTGGAAATACGATCCCGCGAAAGCGCGCGAGCTGCTGAAGGAAGCGGGTTATCCGAACGGCTTCGAAACCGTACTGTGGTCGGGTTATAACCACACGACGGCGCAAAAGATCATCCAGTTCGTGCAGCAGCAACTCGCGCAAGTCGGCGTGAAAGCAACGGTCGAAGCGCTCGAAGCGGGCCAGCGCGTGCAGCGCATCGAGAGCGCGCCCGATCCGAAGACGGCGCCGGTTCGCATGCTCTATATCGGCTGGTCGTCCTCGACGGGCGAAGCGGACTGGGCGATCTCGCCGCTGCTCGGGGGCACGTCGTTTCCGCCGAAGCTCTTCAATACCGCGTACTACAAGAGCGATCAGGTCGACGACGATCTCTCGAAGGCACTCGCCACGACGGATCGCGGCGAGAAAGCGAAGCTCTATGCCGATGCGCAAAAACGCATCTGGGCGGACGCGCCGTGGATCTTCCTCGTCACGGAGAAGGTCGTGTATGCGCGCAGCAAGCGTCTTTCCGGCGCATACGTGATGCCCGACGGCTCGTTCAGCTTCGACGAGATCGCGATCAAGTAATCGCTTTCGGCCGGGCTCCATCGCCCGGCCGCATCTGACTCAAAACGATGCTCAACTTCATCGCCAAACGCCTGTTAGGTCTTCTGCCGACGCTTTTCATCGTCGCGGTGCTGGTGTTCTTCTTCGTGCACATGCTGCCGGGCGATCCCGCACGGCTCGCCGCGGGCGGAGAAGCCGACGAAGCGACGGTCGCGCTCGTGCGCGCGGATCTCGGCCTCGACAAGCCGCTGCCGCAACAGCTCGTGAGCTTCTTCGGCAAGGTCGTGCATTTCGACTTCGGCATGTCTACGCGCAGCAAGCGGCCCGTGTCGACGGAAATCGCCGAGCGCTTCATGCCGACGTTGTGGCTCACGCTCGCGAGCATGGTGTGGGCAGTGATCTTCGGCATGGGCATCGGCATCGTGTCGGCGGTGTGGCGCAATCGCTGGCCGGATCGGCTGGGCATGACGCTCGCGGTATCGGGCATATCGTTTCCGGCCTTCGCGCTCGGCATGCTGCTGATGGAAATTTTCTCGGTGAAGCTCGGATGGCTGCCCATCGTCAATGACGGCACATGGAAGGGCTATGTGCTGCCGTCGATCACGCTCGGGGCCGCCGTCGCCGCCGTGATGGCGCGCTTCACGCGTGCTTCGTTCGTCGAGGTGCTCGGCGAGGACTTCGTGCGCACCGCGCGCGCGAAGGGTGTGCATGAACCGATGGTCATCGTGAAGCATTGCCTGCGCAACGCGATGATCCCCGTCGTCACGATGATGGGGCTGCAATTCGGCTTTCTGCTCGGCGGCTCGATCGTCGTGGAGAAGGTGTTCAACTGGCCGGGGCTGGGCCGCCTGCTCGTGGATGCGGTCGAGATGCGCGACTACCCCGTGATCCAGGCGGAAGTGCTGCTGTTCTCGCTGGAATTCATCGTCATCAATCTGATCGTGGATGTGCTGTACGCGATCATCAATCCGACCATTCGTTTCAAGTGAGGACGCGATGAGCGTGACAGCCGAAAGCGCGGTGCATGCGCCGCAAGAAATCCGCACGCCGTGGACGGAGTTCTGGCGCAAGTTCAGGCAACAGCACGTCGCGATGGTCGCGGCCGTGTTCGTGTTGCTGCTGGTCGTCATCGCGATCATCGCGCCGTATATCGCGCCATACGATCCGGAAAATTACTTCGATTACGATGCGCTCAACGCCGGTCCCTCGGCCGCGCACTGGTTCGGTGTCGATTCATTGGGCCGCGACATTCTGAGCCGCATACTCGTGGGCAGCCGCATTTCGCTGACGGCGGGGCTGGTCTCCGTCGTGCTCGGTGCGGTGATCGGCACGTTCTTCGGTCTGCTCGCGGGCTACTACGAAGGCTGGTGGGACCGCATCGTGATGCGCATTGCGGACGTGCTGTTCGCGTTTCCGGGCATTCTGCTTGCGATCGGCGTCGTCGCGATTCTCGGCAACGGCATGGTCAATGTGGTGTGCGCGGTCGCGATCTTCAGCATTCCCGCGTTCGCGCGGCTCGTGCGCGGCAATACGCTCGCGCTGAAGCATCTCACATACATTGAGGCGGCGAAGAGCATCGGCGCATCGGACTGGACGATACTCGCGCGGCATATTCTGCCGGGCACGATTTCGTCGGTGGTCGTGTACTTCACGATGCGCATCGGCACATCGATCATCACCGCGGCGAGTCTGTCGTTCCTCGGACTCGGCGCGCAGCCGCCTACGCCCGAGTGGGGCGCGATGCTCAACGAAGCGCGCGCCGACATGGCGATGGCGCCGCACGTCGCAATCTTTCCGAGCCTCGCGATCTTCTTCACGGTGCTCGCGTTCAATCTGCTCGGCGACGGCCTGCGCGACGCGCTCGATCCGAAGCTCGACCGGCCATGACGCATATCGGTTCGCTCGAAGCGGGTCCGCGCGGCACGATCGCCGACGTTGCGGGCGTGACGGTCGGTCATTGCACGCTCTCTGAGGGCGCGGTGCAAACGGGCGTCACGGTGATCCGACCGCACGATGGCGATGTCTATCGCGACAAGGTGCCGGCTGCCGCGTGCGTGATCAATGGCTTCGGCAAGAGCGTCGGGCTCGTGCAACTGGACGAACTCGGCGTGATCGAAACGCCGGTCGCGCTGACCAATACCTTCGGCGTCGGCACCATCGCAAACGCGCAGATTCGCGCGGCGATCGCGGCGAATCCGCGCATCGGGCGCGAGGATCCGAGCGTGAATCCGCTCGTGTTCGAATGCAACGATGGCTACCTCAACGACATGCAGGCGCTCGCGATTCACGAAGCGCATTACATGAGCGCACTCGATGCGTGCAGCGTCGATTTCGAACGCGGTGCGGTCGGAGCGGGGCGCGGCATGTCGTGCTTCGAACTGAAAGGCGGTATCGGTTCGGCATCGCGCGTCGTGCGGGTCAACGAGCGCGCGTACACGACAGGCGCGCTCGTGCTCGCAAACTTCGGCCGTCTGCCGCAACTCGTGATCGGGGGCGATGCCGTCGGAAAGACGCTGACGAAAGAAGCGAACGTGAAGCCCGAACAAGGCTCGATCATCATGCTGATCGCAACCGATGCGCCGCTCGACGCGCGTCGATTGCGCCGCCTCGCGATGCGCTCTGCCGCCGGCCTCGCGCGCACGGGTTCGGTGTACGGTCATGGCAGCGGCGACATCGCGCTCGCTTTCACGACCGCTTACACCGTGCCGCACGAGGCGGACTTCATCGCGGTGCCGCCGCTTGTCAGCGACACGCGGCTCGATCCTCTCTTTCAGGCCGCGGCCGACAGCATTGAACAAGCGATTCTCGATGCGCTCTTCAGCGCGGAGACGGTTGCCGGGCGCGACGGCCATCGGCGCATATCGCTCAAGGACGCATTGAGAACAAGACCATGAAAGTGCTGATCTCGGTGGATATCGAAGGCATCGCGGGCGTGTTTCATCCGGAGCAGACGCGTGCGGGCAACGCCGAATACGAGCAGGCGCGCCGCTGGATGACGCGCGAAGCGAATGCGGCTGCGCAAGGCGCGTTCGATGGCGGCGCATCCCAGGTGTGGATCAACGATTCGCACGGCGGCTTTCGCAACCTGTTGCCCGACCTGCTCGATCCGCGCGCGCGCCTCGTGCTCGGCAAGCCGCGCACGTTCGGCATGATGGCGGGACTGGAGGCATCGCCGGAAGTGGTCTTCATGATCGGCTATCACGCGCGCGCGCAAAGCCGCGGCATTCTCGCGCATACGATCAACAGCGCCGCGTTCGCGCGCGTCACGCTTGACGGCGAGGAAGTCGGCGAGGCGGGCCTTTACGGCAGGCTCGCCGAGGAACACGGCGCGTGCGTCGCGCTGCTCACAGGCGACGACGTGTTCGGCGCCCAGACGCTGCCCGCGTTTCCCGGCGCGCGCTTTCTATGCGTGAAGACCGCGCACGGCTATTCGAGCGGCGTGACCGAAACGCCCGCCGCGGCATGCGACGCGATCCGGCTCGCCGCGCGGGAGACGATCGAAGCAGCGGCGTCTTCAGTGCATGCCAAGCGTGCGGCGATCACCGGGCATCGCTGCGAACTGCGCGCGCAGACGACCGCGTTCGCCGATCTCTTTTGCCAATGGCCGACACTCGAGCGCATCGATGCCGTGACGCTCGCTTTCGATGCGCCTTGCGTCGAACATGTCGTACGGATACTCAACTGCCTTTCGGCAATGTCCTTCATGATACGGTGAGCGTTTGGACGCAGGGCCTGCGAGTATCGTTAGAATGGAGCCATTCGCGAGACTGGCTCCGGTCTTGACGTGTTTTTGCAGACGACGCTCATGCACACGGTGAAGCTCGAACACAATGACGACGAGGTGCTCGACCCCGCCGATCCCCAGCTCGTGGTGCGCGGCTCGCTTTTCATCGACGGCCACGATGCCGGGTGCTGGGAACAACGGCGCGACGGCACGTGGGTGGCGCATGTGCGGCACAGGGTCGGCTGGATCGTCGAGACGAGTCGAGGCGCACTGATCGACCGGCTCGCTCGCGAGGCATAACGCAGTTAATTTCGAATCGAACTCACACAAGTCATGTATCTGTCGATCATCGCCGTGGGGCTCGGCGGCGGCCTGGGATCGCTGCTCAGATGGGTCCTCGGCCTGCGCCTGAATGCGATTTTTCCGAATCTGCCGCTCGGCACGTTCGCGGCGAACGTCATCGCGGGCTACATCATTGGCGTGGCGGTCGCCTTCTTCGCACGCTTTCCGGATATCTCGATTGAATGGCGGCTATTCATCATCACCGGACTGATGGGCGGGCTCTCCACGTTTTCCACGTTTTCGGCCGAAGTGGTCGCGCATTTGCAGCAAGGGCGGCTCGGCTGGGCGCTCACTGAGATCGCGCTCCACGTTTGCGCATCGCTCGTGATGACCGCGCTCGGCATCGCGACGGTGGCAGTGGCTTCCTGAAGGACTCGCCGACCGCGCACTTCCCGCATCCGGTTTCCTCCGATTAGAACGTTTGCGCGCGCCCGTTTCCGATTCAATCCCGTACAGATTCCCGCGTTATCAACGCTAGACCCTCGCTGCCTCCGCAGCGGTTTTTTTATTGACAGTAAACGAAGGTGAAGAAATGCCAGGCCTGCCGCTCATCGAAGTCAGACCGTATCGTGCGAGCGATCTCGACGGTGTGATCGATCTGTTTCAACGCGCCGTTCGCGAAACGGCATCCGCCGATTACAACGAGGCGCAGATCGAAGCGTGGGCGCAAGCCGACCGGGACGAATGGGAACTCGCCCGCGCGAGCCGCCCGACCTGGATCGGGCTCGTCGACGGCGAACTCGCGGGCTTTGCCGATCTCGAAAAGAACGGTCTCATCGACATGATGTTCGTCGATCCGCTGCATCAGCGCAAAAGCGTGGCGACGTCGCTGCTCGCGCGCATCGAGGCCGAAGCCGACGAAGCCGGTCTGCAAACGCTGCATACCTACTCGAGCGTGACCGCGCGGCCGTTCTTCGAGTATTGCGGGTTCACGATGCTGCTGGCGCGGGCGGTCATCGTGCGCGAGCAGCGCTTCGTCCAGTTCGTGATGGAAAAGGTCTTGTAACGTCAAATCTGTATAGACAAGACGTGTCATGCTTGCCGGGATGATCCTAGTGATATCCCGGATATCCCCTTGTTTCGTCCTTCGAGCCCGTTTAGACTTGAGTCTAACTTGTATAGACAGGACGAATCATGATCACGCTTACGCCCGGAAAACTGACGCTCCCGCAACTGCGCCGCATCGCGCGCGGCTCGGATCCGCTTCAACTCGATCCGGCCAGCTTCGATGCCATCGACGCGAGCGCGCGCGCCGTCGCCGCGATCGCCGCGAAGGGCGATCCGGCCTACGGCATCAATACGGGCTTCGGGCGGCTCGCCAATACGCACATTCCGGCCGATCAGCTGGAGCTGCTGCAGAAAAATCTCGTGCTGTCTCATGCGGTGGGCGTCGGCGAGCCGATGTCGCGGCCGGTTGTGCGTCTGTTGATGGCGCTCAAGCTGTCGAGTCTCGGGCGCGGTCATTCGGGCATCCGCCGTGAAGTCATCGACGCGCTCATCACGCTCTTCAACGCCGACGTGCTGCCGATCATCCCGATCAAGGGCTCGGTCGGCGCATCGGGCGATCTCGCGCCACTCGCGCATATGTCGACGGTCCTGCTCGGCATCGGCGAGGTCACCATTCGCGGTGAGCGCGCGAGTGCGCTCGACGGCCTCGCGGTCGCGGGCCTCAAGCCGCTCACGCTGCAGGCGAAGGAAGGTCTCGCGCTGCTGAACGGCACGCAGGCGTCGGCGGCGCTCGCGCTCTACAACCTCTTCGCGATCGAGGATCTGTTCCGTACCGGACTCGTCGCGGGCGCGCTGTCCGTCGATGCGGCGGCGGGTTCCGTCGTCCCGTTCGATGCGCGCATCCACGAGCTGCGCGGCCATCGCGGGCAGATGGAGGCGGCGGCGGCCTACCGCACCCTGTTGAAGGGCTCGGGCATCAATCTGTCGCACGCGGACTGCGAGAAGGTGCAGGACCCGTACAGCCTGCGCTGTCAGCCGCAAGTGATGGGCGCGTGCCTCGACCAGATGCGCCACGCGGCCGACGTCCTCCTGATCGAATCGAATGCCGTCTCCGATAACCCGCTGATCTTCCCCGACACCGGCGAAGTGCTGTCGGGCGGCAACTTCCACGCGGAGCCGGTGGCGTTCGCGGCCGACAACCTCGCCCTCGCGGCCGCCGAAATCGGCGCACTCGCGGAGCGCCGCATCGCGTTGCTGATCGACGCCACGCTTTCGGGCCTGCCGCCGTTCCTCGTCCGCGATGGCGGCGTCAACTCGGGCTTCATGATCGCGCACGTGACGGCTGCCGCGCTCGCATCGGAGAACAAGACGCTTGCGCATCCTGCATCGGTGGATTCCCTGCCGACTTCCGCGAACCAGGAAGACCACGTTTCCATGGCGACGTTCGCCGCGCGCAAGCTCGGCGACATCGCGAGCAACACGGCGAACATTCTCGCGATCGAACTGCTTGCGGCCGCGCAAGGGGTCGATCTGCGCGCGCCGCATCGGACGAGCGCGCCCTTGCTCGAAGTGATGAAGACGCTGCGCGCGCACGTGGCGCATTACGACCTCGATCACTACTTCGCGCCGGACATCGCCGCGATCGCGACGCTCGTGCAGGAAGGCGCGATCGCGCAGCACAGCCCGTTCGCGTTCGCGTCGGAACAGCCTGTATGAGCACGCCTGCGTATCAGGAGATCAAGGACTACATTCTCCAGCGCATTCATATCGGCGAATGGAAGGAGGGCGATCTGGTGCCCTCCGAGAACGAGCTCGCACGCGAGTTCAAGGTCGCGCGCATGACCGTGAACCGCGCGGTGCGGGAGCTGACCGCCGAGCAGGTGCTGACGCGGGTGCAGGGCGCGGGCACCTTCGTCGCGCAGCCGAAATACGCGTCGACGCTCGTCGAGATTCGCAGCATCTCCGATGAAATCGTCGCGCGCGGCCACGTGTATCGCGCGCAGGTGCTGCATCTGGGCGCATCGATCGTCGATGATGCGCTCGCCGACGAAATGCATCTCGCGCTGGGCAGCCCGGTGTTTCATTCGCGCGTGCTGCACTTCGAGAACGACGAGCCGGTTCAGATGGAAGAGCGCTACGTGAATCCCGCGCTCGCGCCGGAATACGCGCGCCAGGATTTCACGACGATCACGCCGAACCAGTACCTGATGACGGCCGCGCCGTTGCAGCGCGTCGAATACCGGATCGAGGCCTCGGTGCCGTCGGCCGAGATCCGGCTCGCGCTCGCGATGGCGGAGCATGAGCCGTGTCTGTTGCTGCATCGGCGCACGTGGTCGCGTGACGCGGTCGCATCGGTCGCGAATCTCTGGCATCCGGGCGATCGTTATCAATTCACGGGGCACTTCTGAACGCCATGATCATTCGAGCCGATTCGCTCACGGCTACGCGCTGGAAGAACGGCGGCGGCATGACGCGCGAGATCGCGGCGGGGCCGCCGGGCGCGTCGCTCGATGCGTTCGCATGGCGTCTGTCGCTGGCCGATGTGGCGTCCGATGGCGCATTCTCGAGTTTCGCGGGCGTCGATCGCGTGCTCGTGCTGCTCGATGGCGCGGGCATGCGTCTGACGGAAGCGGAAGGCCGCGTGCATACGCTCGATGCGCCGCTCGCGATCGCGCGCTTTGCCGGCGAAACGCCGATTCACGCGACGCTGATCGACGGCCCGACGCGCGATTTCAACGTGATGGTGCGCCGCGATCGCGCCCGCGCGACGGTGCATGCCCGGCGCGCGTCGTGCTCGCTCGATGCCGGCCACGATCTGACCTTCATCTTTTGCGTGCTTGGAAGGATCGATATCAAGGCCGCCGCAGACACGCGTCATACGCTCGAAACAGGCGATACGCTGTGTCTCGATCGTGGGGCAGAACTGCATTGCGAGGCGTCGGACGATACGTCGTGGCTGCACATCGGCATCGACAATGTGTGAGCAGCCGCGCGTCGTATGAAAAGGGAGACAGGAAGATGAGCGCATTCTTCGCGGATCATGCGCGCCTCGCCGGCGGCTGGCGGCGCGACGTGCTGCTCGAATGGGACGACGACGGCACGTTGCTGCGCGTCGAGCCGGACAGCGCTGCGCCCGCGGGCGTCGAGCGGGCGAAAGGGCCGGTCGTGCCCGGCATGCCGAATCTGCACTCCCACGCGTTCCAGCGGGCGATGGCCGGCCTCACCGAATATCGCGCGAGCGTCAACGATACGTTCTGGAGCTGGCGCGACCTCATGTATCGCTTCGCCGCGCGGATCGGCCCGGAGTCGCTCGCGGACATCGCCCACTGGCTCTACATCGAGATGCTCAAGGCGGGCTACACGTCGGTGTGCGAGTTTCACTACGTGCATCACGCACCCGGCGGCGCGCCTTATGCGAATCGCGCAGAACTCGCCGAGCGTGTCGTCGATGCGGCCGGGCGCGCGGGCATCGGCATCACGATGTTGCCGGTGCTGTACGAGCACGGCGGTTTCAACCAGGCTGCGCCGCGCGAGGATCAGCGCCGCTTTCTCAATACGCCCGACACGCTGCTCGCGCTCATCGACACGCTCGCCCGCGCGCGGCCCGAAAACGGCGCGCGGCGTTACGGCGTCGCGCCGCATTCGCTGCGAGCGGTGTCGGGCGAATCGCTCGCGGCGGTGATCGAAGGGTTCGACGCGCGCTTCGTCCGTGCGCCGGTGCATATCCATGTGGCGGAGCAGACCGCCGAAGTCGAGGCGTGCGTGGCGGCGACGGGGCATCGCCCGGTTCAATGGCTGCTCGATCATTTCAACGTCGACGAGCGCTGGTGCCTCGTGCACGCGACGCATATCGATGCAAACGAGTGCGCGCGTCTCGCGTTGAGCGGCGCGGTCGCGGGCCTGTGTCTCACGACCGAGGCGAATCTCGGCGACGGCGTATTTCCGTCGCGCGATTATCTCGATGCCGGCGGACGCATCGGCGTCGGCTCGGATAGTCATGTGGGCGTGGACTGGCGCTCCGAGCTGCGTCTGCTCGAGTATGGCCAGCGCCTGTGCCGCCAGCAGCGCAACGTGCTTGCGTCGCCGACGCAGAGCCGTCCCGCCGATCGTCTCTTCGATGCCGCGCTCGACGGCGGCGCGCACGCCACAGGACGGCCCGTCGGCGCGCTCGCGCAGGGATCGCGCGCCGACTGGCTCGTGCTCGACGACGCGCATCCGGGCATCGGCGGCCATGCGCCCGAAACGTGGCTTTCGAGCGCGGTCTTCTGCGAACACGGCGACACGCCGATCCGCGATGTTTTCGTCTCCGGCCGCAAGGTGATCGACGCGCGCCGCCACGCGCAGGAAGACGAAGCGCTCGCGCGCTATCGCGCCGCGTTGCGCGGCTTGCTCGATTGAGGTCATCCATGAACGAGTCTTCGATTTTCACGCTGGAACGCGGCGGCGCGCCGCTGCTGATTTCGATTCCGCACCGGGGCACGAGCATTCCCTGCGCGCTCGCCGACGAGATGACGCCCATCGCGAAACTCACCGAGGATTGCGACTGGCATCTCGAGCGGCTTTACGCGTTCGCGCGCGAACTGGGCGCATCGATACTGACGCCGCAATACGCGCGATATGTCGTCGATCTGAACCGTCCGCCCGATGACGCGAACCTCTATCCCGGCCGCGACACGACGGGCCTGTGTCCGGTCGATACCTTCGACAAGGCGCCGCTATACAAGCCCGGCCACGAGCCGTCGCGCGAGCAGATCGATGCGCGTCGCGCGATGTACTGGCAGCCGTATCACGATGCGCTCGCAAGTGAACTCGACGCGTTGCGGGCGTCGCATGGCCGCGTGCTCCTTTGGGAAGCGCATTCGATTCGCTCGGTCGTGCCGCGTTTCTTCGACGGGCGCCTGACCGATTTCAACTTCGGCACGGCGGACGGCGCGTCGGCGGCGCCGGGGCTCGCCGAGTACCTTGCGGGGATCGTCGAGCGCGACGGCCGCTTCTCGACGGTGGCCAACGGGCGCTTCAAGGGCGGCTATATCACACGGCGATACGGCGAGCCTGAGAAGGGCGTTCACGCAGTGCAACTGGAGCTGACGCAGATCAGCTACATGGAGGAATCGTCGCCTTTCGCTTACGACGAAGCCAAGGCGACCGCGATCCAACCTTTGCTGCGCGAACTCCTGATTTCCGCGATGACCTACGCGACGGCCGCGTAGAAGCTGACATCTGAATGGCGATTGGCTGGCGATATCGTAATGGCGATGCGTTGCCGCGATCCGTCCTGCGCGTCTGAATATCGATATAAATCAATTATTTAGATGGTCGTAAGGGCTCTCGACGCGATTCGTGACGCGAAACGGATTGTTGCTGACTCGACAATTATGTTTCGTGCAAATTGGGGTTTCCCCTAAGACGACCACCTCCTACACTGTCTTCAAGCGAAACGAAATCAGAAACCGCTTAAAAAGCTTCCGATTTCAGTTTCGATTTCAAAACAAGACTACTGGAGGTTCATCATGATCAAGGCATTCGTTCCCGCACTCGTCATCGCCACCGCTCTGGCCGCTCCGACTTTCGCGTCTGCGCAAAGCAACGGCCCGGTGACCCGCGCTCAAGTGCGTGCGGAACTGGTTCAACTGGAAAAGGCCGGCTACAACCCGTCGACCGATCGCGTGGACTATCCGCAAAACATTCAGGCGGCACAAGCGCGTGTGAACGCCGAAAACGGTAGCTCGGCCTACGGTCCTTCGACGGCTGGTACTTCGCAATCGGGCGCAGCGGCGCCGGTCGCGCGCGCTAACGTGTCGATGTCGGATCGCAACTCGGTCTACTTCGGTCATTGATCGGAGTTCGAAGTCGAGCTCGACGAAAAGCAGGTGGCAGTGAGCAGTAGCAGCGGTAGATGGTGCAGCAAGCGTTGGCAGTAGCAATATCTTGCGAGAAATGCAGTAGCAGTACCGCAGTTGGCAGCACCGCAGTCACGCAGTGAAGCATCACAGCAGCAAGCAGCAAGCAGCAAGTCGAACGCCGGCCGCTATCGAGCGACCGGCGTTTTTTTTTTCGCGTCCTCTTTCGCTTCGACGCGCGGCGACACCGCGCCGCATGCGCGGATCACGAGTCGCACGACTTCTTCCGTCTGCTCATCGAAGGCCTTGCGCGTCAGTGCCCGCTTGCCCTTCAATGCGCGGATCTGCGCATCGAAGTCGGCGTAGTGCTGCGTGATCGCCCAGATCATGAACATGAACGTGTCCGGCTCGACCGGCGCGAGCAGGCCGCGCGCGATCCAGCTCTCGATCACGATGACGCGCGTATCGAGCCACGGCTTCACCCGCTCGTTGAGAATGTCCTGCATGTGATGCGCGCCGTGAATGATCTCGCTCGCCCACACCTTCGAGCCGAGCGGCCGACGTCTCGACAATTCCATCTTCGCGCGCACATAACCGCCGATCGCTTCCACCGGATCGTCGCTGCATTCGAAGGTGTCCGCCGCGCGATGCCAGTCTTCGAACAAATCTTCGAGCACGCGGCGATAGAGCGCGAGCTTCGTCGGGAAGTAGTAATGCAGGTTGGCCTTCGGCAGTCCGGCACGCTCGGCGATCATCGCCGTGCTCGCGCCTTCCAGTCCTTTCTCGGCGAACACTTCTTCGGCGCACGCCAGAAGCTGCGCTTCGTTGCTCTCGCGGATCTGCGCCTTGCGTCGCCGCAAAGGTGTTGCGGCATGCTCGCGCTCGGTAATGTCGTCAGCCGCGTCGTCGTGTCTCATCGTCGAATTTTTCTGTCGTGTGTGCCGCATCGTGCCTCATTCGCGCCGTTCATGCACGCGGCGCTGCATCGCGTCGAAAACGCCGCCGCGCCCAGTGCCCGCCGATGCTGCATTGCAATGGCACGCTTATCGCTTCATTTCGCTCCGTGTTTGTCCGCACACGAAAGACGTTGATTTGCTTATTTTAATCGGCTACAACCTGTCCATTCGGACAGGATTTGAGAAGCGCTCGAAGTATTGAAGAAGCGTGTCGTTCGCATCATTCATCGCATAACAGAAACGTGCACCGGGCGCGTGCGGCATCGCACCGCAAACGCCCGGCATGCACGAAACGAAGTCACTCACATACGAAGTCGATCGTAAGGAGCGAGGCGAATGAACGTCGTAACGGATGCAATCAGAGAGGCCGGTCTCGATACGTCCATCAAGGTGAATGGTCGACGTCTCTGGGACAGCCTGATGACGATGGCCAGGATCGGCGCGACACCCAAGGGCGGCGTGTGCCGGCTCGCGCTCACCGATCTCGACAAGGAAGGGCGCGATCTCATCGTCAGTTGGGCGAAGGAAGCGGGTTGCACGGTGAGCATCGATCAGATGGGCAATGTGTTCATGCGTCGCGCCGGGCGCAACCTCGAGGCGCTGCCGGTCATGACAGGCTCCCATGCGGATTCGCAACCCACGGGCGGGCGCTTCGACGGCATCTACGGTGTGCTCGGCGGACTCGAAGTGATCCGCTCGCTCAACGATCGCGGCATCGAGACCGAGCATCCGATCGAAGTCGTCATCTGGACCAACGAGGAAGGTTCGCGCTTCGCGCCCGCGATGGTCGCATCGGGCGTCTTCGCGGGCGTGTTCCCGCTCGACTACGGCCTCTCGCGCAAGGACGTCGACGGCAAGACGATCGGCGAAGAGTTGAAGCGCATCGGGTACGCCGGCGATCTGCCGTGCGGCGGCCGCAAGCTGCACGCGGCGTTCGAGTTGCACATCGAGCAAGGTCCGATTCTCGAAGCCGAGAACAAGACGATCGGCGTCGTCACCGACGCGCAAGGCCAGCGCTGGTACGAGATCACGCTCACGGGCCAGGAAGCGCACGCGGGCCCGACGCCCATGCCGCGCCGCAAGGACGCGCTGCTCGGCGCAGCGCGCGTCGTGGACCTCGTGAACCGCATCGGCCTCGACAACGCGCCGCTCGCCTGCGCGACGGTCGGCATGATGCAGGTGCATCCGAACTCGCGCAACGTGATTCCGGGCCGCGTGTTCTTCACCGTCGATTTCCGTCATCCCGACGATGCCGTGCTCGCGCGCATGGACGCCGCGTTGCGCGAGGGTGTCGCGCGTATCGCCGCAGAGATCGGCTTGCAGACCGAACTGGAGCAGATCTTCTATTACGCGCCCGTCAGATTCGACGCCGCCTGCGTCGCGTCCGTGCGCGCGGCGGCGCAGCGCTTCGGCTATTCGCATCGCGACATGGTGTCGGGCGCGGGCCATGATGCGTGCTATCTCGCGCAAGTCGCGCCCACATCGATGGTGTTCGTGCCGTGCGTCGACGGCATCAGCCATAACGAAATCGAAGACGCGTCTCAGGAGTGGATCGAGGCGGGCGCGAACGTGCTTCTGCACGCGATGCTCGAGCGCGCGTCGGAACCGGCTTCGTAGAAACAGCGCGCTTCGTCTCACGTTCAGTGTCGTCCGGGCCAATGCGCGCGGATGACGGGCACTCGTACGTCCTCACATGGAACGCACATGACCACAAAAACGACCGGCGATATCGCGAGCCATCGCCTCACGCACGAACAGCTCGCATGCGAGTTCTCGGATGTCGCGCCGTTGCTCGACGCCACCGCCGCGGCTGCCGCCGCGAGCCGCTGCCACTACTGCTACGACGCGCCGTGCGTGCAGGCCTGCCCGACGAGCATCGACATACCGAGCTTCATCCGCAAGATCGGCAACGGCAATCTGAAAGGCGCGGCGGTCGATATCCTGTCCGCCAATCCGCTCGGCGGCATGTGCGCGCGCGTGTGCCCGACCGAGATTCTCTGCGAGGGTAGTTGCGTACGCAACCATCCGGGCGATGCGCCCGTGAAAATCGGCGCATTGCAGCGTCATGCGACGGACTGGGCAATGGCAAAAGGCGAGCCGCTTTTCAAACGCGCGCCGGAGACGGGCAGGCGCGTGGCGATCGTCGGCGCGGGGCCGGCGGGGCTCGCGTGTGCATATCGGCTCGCGCTGGCGGGACATCGCGCGGTGATTTTCGATGCGCGCGAGAAACCCGGCGGCCTGAACGAATACGGCATCGCCGCCTACAAGACGGTCGAGGATTACGCGCAGCGCGAAATCGAATGGCTGCATTCGATCGGCGGCATCGAGATCAAGGCGGGTCACGCGCTCGGCCGTGACTTCACGCTGGAGGAGCTGCGCAAGCAATACGACGCGGTGTTCATCGGCTTCGGTCTTGCGTGCGTGCGCGAACTGGCGCTCGAAGGCGAAGCGCTCGACGGCGTGATGAACGCGGTCGATTTCATCGAGCAGGTGCGCGAGGCCGACGATCTCGCGAATGTGCCGGTCGGTCGGCGCGTCGTCGTGATCGGCGGCGGCAACACGGCCGTCGATGCGTGCGTGCAGGCCGCGAAGCTCGGCGCAACGAACGTGACGATGGTGTACCGGCGCGGCGTCGAGAACATGAGCGCGACGTGGGCCGAGCGCGAGTTCGCGCAGACCAATGGCGTGAGCATCGTCACGCACGCGAAGCCGACGCGTCTGATCGGCGTTGACGGGCACGTGACCGGCGTCGAGTTCGAGCGCGACGCGGAGCGCTTCGTCATCGATGCGGACATGGTGCTGAAGGCGATCGGTCAGACGCTCGTGCCCATCGGCATCGACCGGGCGTTGCTGACGCTCGACGGCGGGCGCATCGTCACCGACGAGAATCGACAGACGACGCTCGCGAAAGTGTGGGCCGGCGGCGATTGCGCGACGCATGAAGGACTCGATCTCACCGTGCAGGCCGTGCAGGACGGCAAGCTCGCGGCTGCGTCCATCGACGCGTCGTTCGAGCTGACTTCGATCAAAGCCGCCTGACGAACATAAGGAGCCGCCTCAACATGGCCGATCTGACTTGCAACATCGCCGGCATTACATCGCCGAATCCTTTCTGGCTCGCGTCCGCGCCGCCGACGGACAAGGCCTTCAACGTCAACCGCGCCTTCGAGGCGGGCTGGGGCGGTGTGGTGTGGAAGACGCTCGGGCTCGATCCGCACGTCGTCAACGTGAGCTCGCGTTATGGCGCGGTGCAATGGAACGGGCAGCGCATCGCGGGACTGAACAACATCGAACTGATCACCGATCGCCCACTCGACGTGAACCTGCGCGAGATCGAACAAGTGAAGCGCGACTGGCCGGACCGCGCGCTGATCGTCTCGCTGATGGTCCCGTGCAATGAGAAGGACTGGAAGTGGATCTTGACGCAAGTCGAGGACACCGGCGCGGATGCGGTCGAACTGAACTTCGGCTGCCCGCATGGCATGAGCGAGCGCGGCATGGGCGCGGCGGTGGGACAGGTGCCCGAGTATGTCGAAATGGTCACGCGCTGGGTGAAGGAAGGCACGAAGCTGCCGTGCCTCGTGAAGCTCACGCCGAACATCAGCGATATTCGCATGGGTTCGCGCGCCGCGTTCAAGGGCGGCGCGGACGGCGTGTCGCTCATCAACACGATCAACTCGATCGTCGCGGTCGATCTCGACCAGATGGCGCCGATGCCGGCCGTCGATGGCAAAGGGACGCACGGCGGTTATTGCGGTCCCGCCGTGAAGCCGATCGCACTCAATATGGTCGCGGAGATCGCGCGCGATCCAGAGACGCCGAATCTGCCGATCTCGGGCATCGGCGGCATTTCATCTTGGCGCGATGCGGCGGAATTCATGGTGCTGGGCGCAGGCAGTGTGCAGGTGTGCACGGCGGCCATGCACTACGGCTTTCGTATCGTCTCCGATCTCGCCGATGGCCTTTCGAACTGGATGGACGAGAAAGGCTACGCGACGCTCGATGACATCCGCGGCCGCGCCGTGCCGAACGTCACGGACTGGAAGTATCTCAATCTCAAGTACGACATCAAGGCGCGTATCGATCAGGACAAGTGCATTCAGTGCGGGCTGTGTCATATCGCGTGCGAGGATACATCGCATCAGGCGATCCTGAAGGAGAAGGACGGCAAGCGGCATTTCGAAGTGGTCGATTCGGAATGCGTCGGCTGCAATCTCTGCATGCATGTGTGCCCGGTCGAGCAGTGCATCACGATGGAACGCGTCGATGCGGGCGAATACGCGAACTGGACCACGCACCCGAACAATCCCGCTCGCGTGGATGCGGAGGAACCCGCTAAAGCGGCATAAACATCATGCAGCGCTCGTCGTCGTTGAACCCTCATGATCAACCGCACAGTCAAACGGAGTGCATCCGATGAATCAGACAGCGCATAACGTCGAGACGAGCAGCCTGTATAACGACGATCTCGCGCCGACCGGCCCGGCGCAGCGTACCTGGAAGTGGTATCACTTCGCGGCGTTGTGGGTCGGGATGGTGATGAACATCGCTTCGTACATGCTGGCCGCGGGTCTCACCGATCAGGGCATGTCGCCGTGGCAGGCCGTGTTGACGGTCCTGCTCGGCAACCTGATCGTGCTCGTGCCGATGTTGCTGATCGGTCATGCGGGCGCGAAGCACGGCATTCCGTATGCGGTGCTCGTGCGCTCGTCGTTCGGCACGCAGGGCGCGAAGCTGCCCGCGATGCTGCGCGCGATCGTCGCGTGCGGCTGGTACGGCATTCAGACGTGGCTGGGCGGCAGCGCGATCTATACGCTCGCGAATATCCTCACGGGCAATGCCTTGCATGGCGCGGCGCTGCCGCTCATCGACATCTCGGTCGGACAGCTCGCGTGCTTTCTCGTGTTCTGGGCGTTGCAGCTCTACTTCATCTGGCATGGCACGGATTCGATCCGCTGGCTCGAAAGCTGGTCTGCGCCGATCAAGGTCGTGATGTGCGTCGCGCTCGTCTGGTGGGCGACGAGCAAGGCGGGCGGACTCGGTTCGATGCTTTCGTCGCCGTCGCAGTTCGTCGCGGGCGGCAAGAAGGAAGGGCTCTTCTGGGCGACGTTCTGGCCGGGTCTCACCGCGATGGTCGGCTTCTGGGCGACGCTCGCGCTCAACATTCCCGACTTCACGCGCTTCGCGCGCACGCAACGCGATCAGATGATCGGGCAGACGATCGGCTTGCCCGTACCGATGGCGTTGCTCTCGGTCATCTCCGTCGTGGTCACGTCGGCGACGGTCGTGATCTACGGCAAGGCGATCTGGGACCCTATCGATCTCACGAGCCGCATGACGGGCATAGGCGTGGGCATCGCCCTCGTCATCCTTACGCTCGACACGATGTGCTGCAATCTCGCGGCGAATCTCGTTGGACCCGCGTATGACTTTTCGAGCCTGTGGCCGAAGGGCATTTCGTATCGCGCGGGCGGCATGATCACGGCGACGATCGCCATTGTCATGATGCCGTGGAAGATTCTTGCGACTACGCAGGGCTATATCTTCACGTGGCTCGTCGGGTATTCGGCGCTGCTCGGGCCGGTTGCGGGGATTCTGATGGTCGATTACTTCTTCATTCGCGGCACGCGGCTCGATCAGCGCGAGCTTTTCGACGAGGACGGCGAGTATTCGTATAGCGGTGGATGGAACGTGGCGGCGGTGGTGGCGTTGCTCGTCGGTGTGTTGCCGAATCTGCCGGGGTTTCTGCATACGGCGTTTCCTGCATCGTTTCCAGGTGTGCCTGTGTTCTTCAATACGCTCTACACGTATGCGTGGTTCGTTGGCCTCGTGCTTGCCGCGATCGTTTATGGGTCTTGGATGAAGTTGCGGGGTAGTCCGAGGGCTGGGGTTTTGAGTGCTTGATTTTTTGTTTTTCGGCGGATCCCGTTTTGTTATTGGTTTATTAGCGTTGCCCCTATGCGGGGCGGCAGTCACTTTCTTTGCTGCTGCAAAGAAAGTAACCAAAGAAAGCAGCTTGTTAGGCCCGCGGTCACACGCAGTTTGGCCATGCTTGCCATGTGATCGTGGGCTGCCTAAGTGTCGCCCTCAAAGGCCCAACCGGGCGTGGATCGCACACGGTCTGACGAGCTAGCCCTCTAAGGAGACTGGTGCAGCACGAAATAGCGCCGGCACAGCGCTACGCGCTGCCGCCGGGTCTGCAAGGGAAACCAACGGATAACCAATGCAGTGAGATAGAGGCGCTAGTAAGGAAGCACGAGCGGACCCGATTGACCGGTCGGCCGCGAAGCGGGCCGGAGCCATTTGGTGCTGAACCGCTCCGCCATGCGACGCGAGGCGACAGACCGTGCGCGAGCCAAGCCGATTAGTCTTGTGAGGGCGACACTTAGGCAGCCCACGATCACATGGCACGCGTGGCCAAACTGCGTGTGACCGCGGGCCTAACAAGCTGCTTTCTTTGGTTACTTTCTTTGCAGCAGCAAAGAAAGTGACTGCCGCCCCGCACAGGGGCAGAGCAAATAGACCGACACGAACACAGGATTTCACGAACGCAAAGCACAGCGAAGCAAAGCAAAGCAAAGCGAACGAAACAAAGCCAAGGAGGACACCACAATGCCAACATTGATTCGCGGCGGCACGATCATCGACGCAGACCGCACCTACCGCGCCGACGTGCTATGCGCCGACCCCCAAGCGGGCGGGACCATCCTCGCCATCGGCACCGATCTCGACATGCCCGCGGACACGCGTATCGTCGATGCCGGCGGCCAATACGTCATGCCCGGCGGCATCGATCCGCATACGCATATGGAACTGCCCTTCATGGGCACGACCGCCAGCGACGACTTCTACACCGGCACCGCGGCGGGGCTCTCGGGCGGCACGACGAGCATCATCGACTTCGTGATTCCAAGCCCGAAGCAGCCGCTCATGGACGCATTCAAGGAATGGCGCGGCTGGGCGGAGAAGGCGTCGGCGGACTACGGCTTTCACGTCGCGGTGACGTGGTGGGGCGAGTCCGTGCACCGCGAGATGGGGCTGCTCGTGCACGAACACGGCGTGTCGAGCTTCAAGCACTTCATGGCGTACAAGAACGCAATCATGGCCGACGATGAAGTGCTCGTGAACAGCTTCACGCGCTCGCTCGAACTCGGCGCGCTGCCGACCGTGCACGCGGAAAACGGCGAGCTCGTCTTTCAGTTGCAGAAGCAGCTATTGGCCAAGGGCTTCAAGGGACCGGAGGCGCATCCCTTGTCGCGTCCGCCCGAAGTGGAGGGCGAGGCGGCGAATCGTGCGATCCGCATCGCGCAGGTGCTCGGCGTGCCGCTCTATATCGTGCACGTTTCGGCGAAGGATGCCGTCGATGTGATCGCCAAGGCGCGCAACGACGGACTGCGTGTGTTCGGCGAAGTGCTTCCGGGGCATCTCGTGATCGACGAATCGGTATATCGCGATCCCGACTGGACGCGCGCCGCCGCGCATGTGATGAGCCCCCCGTTTCGCACGAGCGAGCATCGCGAGGCGTTGTGGCGCGGCTTGCAGTCCGGCCAACTGCACACGACCGCGACCGATCACTGCGTGTTCTGCGCATCGCAGAAGGCGATGGGTCGCGAGGACTTCACCCGGATTCCCAACGGCTGCGGCGGTGTAGAGGATCGCATGTCGGTGCTGTGGCATCACGGTGTGAACATGGGGCGTCTCACGCCGAACGAGTTCGTGCGCGTGACGTCGACCAATGCCGCGCAGATCTTCAATCTCTATCCGCGAAAAGGCGCGGTGCAGGTGGGTGCGGACGCGGATCTCGTCGTGTGGGATCCGGCAGCGACACGCACGATCTCCGTGAAGACGCATCATCAGAAGGTGGACTTCAACGTATTCGAAGGCATGACGGTGCAAGGCGTCGCGACGCACACGCTCGCGCGCGGCGCGCTCGCGTGGGCGAACGGCGATCTGCGCGCGGAGCGCGGCGCGGGTCAATATCTCAAGCGTCCGCCGAACGCGTCCTACTTCGAGGCGGCGCGCGTCGCGAACAAGCTGAAGGAACCGCATCCGGTGAATCGCGCGTCAGTGGCCTGAGGCGCGCCTGAACGCAAAGCCCCGCATCCCTGCGATGCGGGGCTTTGTCACATTTCGAGTGCTTTCACATGTGTGCAAGCAAAATCTGGCAGGCTGTCTAGTTATGCGCAGCCGGATCATGCCGATGAAAATCACGATCAGACTTCGCCGTCTCGCCGCAATCGGCGTCCTCTGCTTGCCGCTCGCATGCGCGGCGAACCCGAACGCGCTGTGGGAGATCGTCCATGACTATTGCGAGCCGGCGGCCGAAGGCGCGCACGTTCAGCAGAAATGCGCGGATGTAAATCTCGCGGGCGGCTATGCGGTGTTGAAAGATATCGTCGGCGTCGCGCAGTATCTGCTGATTCCGACTGCGCGCGTGAGCGGCATCGAAAGTCCCGCGCTGCTCGAACCCGATGCGCCGAACTATTTCCGCGACGCGTGGCACGCGCGCGGCTATGTGGATCGCGCATTGCGCCGGACGTTGCCGCGCGATGAAGTTTCGCTTGCAATCAATTCCGCGAGCGGGCGCACGCAGAATCAGTTCCACATTCATATCGATTGCCTCGCGTCCGATGTCGCGCAGACGCTGCGCGAAGTGGGGCCGGGCATCGGCACAGAGTGGAAGCCGCTGCCGGTGAGACTGCGCGGTCATGTCTACAGCGCGATGCGCATCGACGATGCCGATCTCACCCACGTCGATCCCTTCAAGCTGCTCGCGCCCTACGCCGCCAGTCGCGGTCAGACGATGGGCGAACAGACGCTGCTGCTCGCGGGCGCTGTGCGCAGCGATGGCGCACCGGCGTTCTTTCTGCTCAACGATCACGTTCAAGCAGGCGACTGGGCGTCGTCCGAGGAGCTTCAGGATCACACGTGCGCGCTGGCTAATCGTTCTATAGAAAAGCCTTGAGGCTTTGCAGAAGAATGAAGTGACGCGAATGATTCGGAGTTCGGATTAAAAGACGATCCACAAATCAGAACTCTCGTGCCTTGTCACGTCTACTTTGGATCATCCTGATCTGATCGAGCGATTGAAAACATGAGTGGTCAGCTCCCGCCGCGCGCGCATGCCCGATGCGCGAACACGCGCGGCGCGATTCCCTCGACACGCGCTTCCGGCAGCACGCGTTTCAGCGTGCGCAACGTAAAGGCGAGATCTTCACTCGCCGTATCGAATTCGAGTCGCAATTCGCAGCCTTCTCGCTGCGCCTGACTCACATAAATGCCAAGCGGCGAATGAAACAGCGCGCGTATGCGCTCCCGCGACGCCTCGCTATCCGCGAAATGCGCCAGCGCCAGAACGCGCACTCGCTGGCACGTGCCGAACCCTTCATCGTGTAATGTTCCGCGGCTGGCAACCCACGCAAGCGACATATCCATGACCGTTGCTCCATCACGTTTTCCTTGTGTAGAAGCATAGGTCGGGTTTCGTCAACGTCACGCTAAGAGAGCGCCGCGGCGTGTAAAAAACGTATCAATCGAAACCCGGGAACACGGCATCGTCCGGGCCGATGGAAGCAGGCGACTTCCACGCCGCGTCGCGCATCGAATGACGCACCTGATGCTCGACCCCCAGCAGCACCGCGAAGATCGCCATGCGCACGGCAATGCCGTTGTCGGTCTGGCGAAAGATGGCGAGGCGCGAGTCGTGATTCAGATCGGTGGCGAGATCGTTCGCCCCTGGGCGGCTGTCGCGCGGCAGCGGATGCATGATGAGCGTATCGCGTCCGCACGCATCATCGACGAGCGCCTGGTTGATCTGAAAATCGGGCGTATAACCTTCGATGGGTTCGTCGGCGAAACGCTCTTTCTGAATGCGCGTTGCGTACACGACGTCCGCGCCCGCGAGCCCCGCGCGCAGGTCGCTCGTTTGTTCGATCACGTGATCGCCACGCGCGATGCGCTCGACGATATGCGCCGGCATTTCGAGCGAACGCGGCGAGACGAGCGTGAACTTCAGCCCCTTGTAAAGCGAGAGCAGCTTGGCGAGCGAATGCACGGTGCGGCCGTACTTCAGGTCACCGACCATCGCGATATGCGCGCCATCGACGATCTTCCCGAGACGCGAAAACTCGCGCTGGATCGTGTAGAGATCGAGCAGCGCCTGGCTGGGATGCTCGCCCGGACCGTCGCCGGCGTTGATGACAGGAATGTTCGTCGCGCGCGCGAATTCCGCGACGGAGCCTTGCTCGGGATGCCGCACGACGATCGCATCCGCGTAACCGCTGATGACGCGGCTCGTGTCGTAAATCGACTCGCCCTTGGCCATCGACGAAAACGTGAATCCCGTGGTGTCGCAGACCGAGCCGCCGAGACGCGCGAACGCCGCGCCGAAACTCACTCGCGTGCGCGTGCTGGCCTCGAAGAACAGGTTGGCCAGCACCGCGCCTTCCAGTACGCGCGTGATCTTCTTGCGGCGCGCGATGGGCTGCATCATGTCGGCCGTGCGAAACAGCGCCTCGGCGGATTCGCGCGAAAACTGGTCGATCGAGAGCAGTTGCGGGCGGCCTTCGAATTCGATTGTCTGATATGCGCTTTGCGTATATGTACCCGCTTCCGGCATGCCGCCCAGAATCTCGCCGACATAGCGCGCCGCAATTTCCGGCATCGCCCGCGATTCCGGCGATTCGTCCGGCAGCAGCCACGTATCGAGCGCCCGCCGTGTCACGCCGATGCGCGACGCGAAGGCATCGCGGGTCATGTTCAGACGCCGCATGGCGTCACGAAGAATCGTCTGCTGCTGAAGGTCCTGAGTCACCGTCACCGCTCCCTGAATATACGCGGTGCGTATATTAGGTCACTCGCCGATCAGATGCAAGACGAGCTCGCGCTGATGCTGCGCCGTCCGATGCTCGAAGATGTAGATGCCTTGCCACGTGCCGAGCACCATGCGGCCCGCCTCGACGGGAATCGAAAGCTGCACGGAGGTGAGGGCGGTGCGCAGGTGCGCGGGCATGTCGTCGGGGCCTTCGGTGTCGTGCACGTAGCGGCCGGGCGCTTCGGGCGCCACCGCCTCGAAGTAGCGCTCGAGGTCCGCGCGCACGTCGGGATCGGCGTTCTCCTGAATCAGCAGCGATGCCGACGTATGCCGGCAAAACAGCGTGAGCAGGCCGGTGCGAATGTCCTGAAGATCGATCCAGCGGTCGATGTCGCGGGTGACTTCGTGCAGGCCGCGCGAGCCTGTCGCGACCGTCAGATGGTGGAGTGCCTGTTTCATGTCGGTCTCGGTGCGAGAAATGGGCGATGCGCCGCCTCCTGAGTTTACCGGCTTCCCGCGCGCCGGTTCGTTCCGATTCCATGAACTATGCTGTCTGGACGATGGCTCGATGCAAGGCGCGCACGATGGTCCGAATGCTTTCAGAGAGAAAAACGCTCGCGTTCATCGTCGTGCTGGCGGCGTCGTCGCTCACGTGCGCCGCCGACGACGAACGCGAGAATCGCGGCAACGATCCCTTCCTGCACGTATCGAGCGCCATCGCCGATTGCGCCGCGCCGCGCGGCCCGTTCGAAACCCCGCACGAATGGCTGGAGGAAGCGCATTACCGGATCGAGCGCGGCAATAGCTGCTGGATCGCGGGCCGCTGCCGCCTTTCGAACAGCTATCTCTACGACAAGGAGATCGCCGAAAGCGTGACGCGCCGCCTGAATTCGCTGAACGCGTCGCTGCAATGGCGCGAGAAGACGAGCCTCTGGCTCACGCTGCAGCGCCGCTTCATCTATCTCGACGGCTGCGTGTCGCGCGATTTCGACACGGCGCGCTTCGTGTCGGCACTCGGTGAGACGGCCGATGTCGAAAAAGTCATCGATCGCACGACACGGCGGCCGTGATTTCGCAATTGACCTAAGCTAAAAGAGAGACCAAACGAGGAACCGCCGCGCACGCGCGCGCCCGGTTTTCGCCGATGAGAACGAACCTCGCCGACTGGCTGTGGACTTGCGCACGCTGCGCGCTGTTGCTGATCGGGTTTGCACTCGCGCCGATGAGCGCGCCCGCCGCCGCGACCGCGCCGGTCGTCGTGATTCCGCTGAAGGGTGCGATCGGCCCGGCTAGCGCGGATTTCGTCGTGCGCGCGCTTGCCCGGGCAGCGGACGAGCGCGCGCAGCTCGCCGTGCTGGAACTCGATACGCCGGGCGGGCTCGATCTCTCGATGCGCTCGATCATCCAGGCGATCCTTGCGTCCCCGGTGCCGGTGGCCGCGTTCATTGCGCCGAGCGGTGCGCGTGCGGCGAGCGCCGGCACGTACATCACCTACGCGAGCCACGTCGCGGCGATGGCGCCGGGCACGAACCTCGGCGCGGCGTCGCCGGTGCAGCTCGGCTTGGGCGGACCGGAGCGCGAGCCGGCGGGCACGGGCAAGGCCGCATCGGGCGCACGCGCCGAACCCGCCGGGCAATCGACCGAAACCCGCAAGCAGATGCAGGACGCCGCCGCCTACATCCGCGGCCTCGCGCAACTGCGCGGACGCAACGCGCAATGGGCGGAGCGCGCGGTGCGCGAGGCGGTCGCGCTGTCGGCGACGGAAGCGCTGGCGCAGAACGTCATCGACCTCACCGCCAACGATGTTCCCGACCTGCTCGCCAAGCTCGACGGCCGTCGTGTCAAAACCGTGAGCGGCGATCACGTTCTCGCGACGAAACACGCGCCGCTCGTCGTCGTGCAACCCGACTGGCGCAGCCGCTTTCTCGCGACGATCACGGACCCGAGCGTCGCGCTGATTCTGATGATGATCGGCATGTACGGGCTCTTCTTCGAGTTCGCGAATCCCGGCATGGTGCTGCCGGGCGTGGCGGGCGCGATCTGCCTGCTCGTCGGATTGTTTGCTCTGCAACTATTGCCGATCAGTTTCGTCGGACTCGGCTTGATCGTGCTCGGCATGGGCTTTCTGGTCGCGGAAATGTTTCTGCCGACGTTCGGCTCGCTCGGCATCGGCGGCGTCATCGCGTTCGCGATCGGCGCGCTCATGCTGATCGATACGGACGTGCCGGGCTTCGGCATTCCCATCGGCGTCGTCATCGGGCTCGCGCTTTTCACGGCGCTGTTCGTTTTCACCGTGTCGGGCGTCGCGTTGCGGGCGCGCAAGCGGCCTGTCGTGAGCGGCGGCGAAGCGATGCTCGGCAGCATCGGCGTGATGCTGGCGCACGAGTCCGAAAGCGGCTGGGCGCGCGTGCGGGGCGAACGATGGCGCGTGCAGCCGGCCGCGTCGCGGGCGTTGCCGCACGAAGGCGCGCGCGTGCGCGTGATCTCGCGTCAAGGCCTGACGCTGACCGTCGAGCCGATCGACGGCGAACGCGAGGCCGGTCATTCCTGAACACATCGACGAAGAGGCTTGGAAAATGGGGCTTACCTTTGGTTTCAGCGGCATCCTGATTGCGTTCGTCATCTTCATCGTCGCATCGGCGGTGCGCATCTTTCGCGAGTACGAGCGCGGCGTCGTGTTCATGCTCGGCCGCTTCTGGAAAGTGAAAGGACCGGGGCTCGTGCTGATCATTCCGGTCGTGCAGCAGGTCGTGCGCATGGACTTGCGCACCGTCGTGTTCGACGTGCCGCCGCAGGACGTCATCACGCGCGACAACGTCTCGGTGAAAGTGAATGCGGTCGTGTACTTTCGTGTCGTCGATCCGGAGAAGGCGGTGATCCAGGTCGCCCGCTTTCTCGAAGCGACGAGCCAGCTCGCGCAGACCACGCTGCGCGCGATCCTCGGCAAGCACGAGCTAGACGAACTGCTGTCCGAGCGCGAGCGCCTCAACGCCGACATTCAGCGTGTGCTCGATTCGCAGACCGACGCGTGGGGCATCAAGGTATCGAACGTCGAGATCAAAGACGTCGACATCAACGAGACGATGATCCGCGCGATCGCCCGACAGGCCGAAGCGGAGCGCGAGCGCCGCGCGAAGATCATTCATGCGGAAGGGGAGTTGCAGGCGTCCGAAAAGCTCTTGCAGGCCGCGCAGATGCTCGCGCAGGCGCCGCAGGCGATGCAACTGCGCTATCTGCAAACCCTGACGTCGATCGCCGGCGACAAGAACTCGACGATCATCTTTCCGGTGCCGGTCGATCTCGTGAGTTCCGTCATCGACCGGTTGACCAAGGGCTCGGCGTAGCTCAGACGAGCGCCGGGAAGTCGAGCGTCGTGTCGTTCACGCGATTCACGAGGTTCGTGAAGTTGATGACGCTCATCGCGAACAGCGTGTCGATGACTTGCGCCTCCGTGTAGCCCGCTTCGCGCACTTCATTCAGACGCGCCGCATCGACCGTGCCGGTGGAACCCGCGACGTGCCGCACGAAGCGCACGAGCGCGTCGCGCTTCGCATTGCCGGTCGCTTCGCCCGCGCGGATCTGCTGCGTTTCCCGTTGCGAGAGCCCGACCATCTTGCCGACGACAGTGTGCGCGGCGGCACAGTAGTCACAACCCACGAGTTCGCTGACGGCGAGCTTGATCGCTTCGACGTCGGCCTTGTCGAGGCTGCTCTTCGCGAGAATCGCATCGCCGTTGAGCGCGGCGCCGAGCGCGGCGGGGCTGTGCGTGCCGATGGTCGCGTAAGCATTCGGCACGCGGCCGGCGGCCTTCTTGATGGCGGCGAAAAGGTCGGCGGTAGCGCCCGTTGCTTCGTTGACGTTGATCTGGGATAGACGTGACATGGTGTGCTCCTTCGTTCAGTGGTTGGCCATCGCGATGGCATGGATCGAACTTTAGGCGCATGCGTCTTTCGCGTGAATGCTCGCGCGGCTCGTTAAGCCGCGCGATCGTCTCATCGTGCGAAGGCAGCCGCTTCATGCCATGATCGAGGCTCTGCGCGCGCATCACGATCACGCACATGGACTATCTGACGAGCCTGAAGGTGTTTTGCACGGTGGTCGAAGCGAAGAGCTTCGCGCGTGCGGCCGACATACTCGGCTTGTCGCCGCCCGTCGTGTCGCGCGCGATCGCGGGCCTCGAAGAGCGACTCGGCAGCCGGCTTTTCAATCGCACGACGCGGCAGATTTCATTGACCGAGACCGCGGAACGCTTCTTCTCCGACTGCTCGCGCCTGCTCGACGAACTCCAGGCGATGGAAGAGCGCGCATCGAACCGCGCGAGCGAGGCGACGGGGCTGTTGCGGCTCGTGGCGCACACGACGGTGATGACGAGCCGCTATGCGCCGCTCGTCGCGAGTTTCCGGCGCGCGCATCCGCAGGTGCGCCTCGACGTGACGCTGACAGAGCGGCCCATCGATCTCGTCGGCGAGGGCTACGATCTCGCGATCGTGCTGCCGTTCATGCTCTCCACCGATACGGCCGTCACGCGCCTGCTCGAAACCATTCCGCTCGTCCTCGTCGCGAGTCCCGCGTATCTCGCGCAGCGTCCCGCGCCGCGTCACCCGTCCGAACTCGTCGATCATGTGTTCGTGCCGATGTCGCCGTCGATCCGCAAGCCCGCGCTCACGTTTCGCATCGGCGGCGAGGAATTGCGCGTGCCGCTCGATCACGACATCGCGTCGAACAGCGCGGTGTTCAATCGCGAGATGGTGCTGCAGGGATTCGGCATCGGCGTGTTGCCGACGGCGCTCATCGCGCAGGAAGTCGGGGCGGGGCGGCTCGTCACGCTGCTCGACGCGTATGAGCGCGTCGATTCCGCCATCGAGATTCGCATCGCCTACAGCACGCGCGCGCTCCTGCCGGCCAAGGTGCGCGCGTTCGTCGAGCATGCGGTGCGCTTTTGCGCCGACGAAGGCGTGCTGTCCGGCGAGCCAAAAACTGGCCTGCAAGCCTTGTGACGCAAGGCTCGCCGCGATTCTTTCCGCCAGCGTTATTCATTCGTGCGCGCCGTGACGGTTGACGTGGTGCATATGCACATCTAGTCTTCCGGGCTATGACGGGCAGCGGATTTGCCCTTTCTTCAATTCAGATTGTGCATATGCACTATAACCACAAATGACGACACCTACGACGAATATTCCATCGGTCGCGGCGCCGGCCCTCGCGCGGCCGGCGCGCAAGATTCCCTGGATGCTGCTCGCGCTCGGGCTGGTCGGGCTCGCGCTGATCGCCGCGGCGACCTGGTGGGCGCTCGTGCTGCGCTTCGTTCAGACGACCGACGATGCCTACGTGGGCGGCGATGTCACGGTGCTCGCGCCGAAGGTCAACGGCTTCGTCACCGATGTGCTCGTGCAGGACAACCAGCGCGTGAAGGCCGGACAGGTGCTGATCCGCCTCGATGCGCGCGACTACGACGCACGCCTCGCGCAAGCCGACGCCGAATTGGCGGGCGCGCGTGCGGCGGTGATCGAGTTGCAGGCGAAGGATGCGTTGCAGGCGGCCGTCATCAACCAGCAGCAGGCGGAAGTGCGCGCTTCGTCGGCGGAACTCACGCGCAGCGCACAGGATCGCTCGCGTTATCGCGAGCTCGTGAAGGACGATGCGGTGTCGAACCAGATCGTCGAACGCGCGGACGCCGACTATACGAAGGCGCAGGCGGCGGTGGATCGAAGCGGCGCGTCGCTGGTGGCGGCCAAGCGCCAGTCGAGCGTGATCGAAGCGCAGATCGCGGATGCCCAGGCGCGCGTTGCGACGGCCGAAGCGGCACGCCGCGTCGCGCAACTGAATGTCGAGTACACGACGATCCGCTCGCCCGTCGATGGCTACGTCGGCAATCGCACGGCGCGCGTGGGCGTGCTCGCGAACGTCGGTACTTCGCTCCTGACCATCGTGCCTTCCAGCGGCCTTTGGGTCGATGCGAACTTCAAGGAAGACCAGCTGAAGAAGATGCGCGCGGGCGACGAAGCGGACATCGAGCTGGACGCATCGAGCGTGCCGCTCACCGGCCACGTCGACAGTCTCGCGCCTGCCACGGGCGCCACCTTCAGTGTGTTGCCGGCGGAGAATGCAACCGGCAACTTCACGAAGATCGTGCAGCGCGTGCCCGTGCGCATCCGTCTCGATGTGCCGAAGGGCATGGAATCGGTCCTGCGTCCCGGCCTTTCGGCGACCGTCAAGGTTCATCTCGGCAAGCAGTCGAACGGCTGAGGAGCGCGGCGATGACCCACACCATTCCCTCCGATCCCGCGAGCCAGCCGATAAAACAGCGCGTGTTCGCGTTCGCGCTGATGTGCCTCGGCTTCTTCATGGCGACGCTGGATATTCAGATCGTGGCCTCGTCGCTGAAGGATATCGGCGGCGGCTTGTCCGCGAGCCAGGATGAGCTGTCCTGGGTGCAGACGTCGTATCTGATCGCGGAAATTCTCGTCATTCCGATGTCGGGCTGGCTCTCGAAAGTGTTCTCCACGCGCTGGCTCTTCGTTGCCTCGGCGGTCGGCTTCACGATCACGAGCATGCTGTGCGGCATGGCCTGGGACATCAACTCGATGATCCTCTTTCGCGGCCTGCAAGGCGCGCTCGGCGCCGCGATGATCCCGACCGTGTTCACGACCGCGTTCGTGCTCTTTCCCGGCAAGCAGCGATTGATTGCATCGACCACGATCGGCGCGCTGGCGTCGCTCGCGCCCGCGATCGGACCCGTGATCGGCGGATGGATCACCGATCAATGGTCGTGGCACTGGCTCTTCTATCTGAACGTCGTGCCGGGTCTCGTCGTCGCGCTGCTCGTGCCGAAGTACGTGCATGTCGATGCGCCCGATCTTTCGCTGCTGAAAAAAGGCGACTATCTCGGCATCGTGTTGATGTCGGGCTTTCTCGGCTGTCTGGAATACGTGCTCGAGGAAGGGCCGCGCAAGAACTGGTTCGGCGATGAGGTGATCATCGCGTGTACGTGGATTTCGGCGATCTGCGGATTCCTGTTCCTCGTGCATGCATTCACGGCGAAGGACCCGATCGTCGATCTGCGTGCGCTCGCCGTGCGCAACTTCGCGATCGGCAGTGTGCTGTCGTTCGTGACGGGCATCGGCATCTTCGTGTCGGTGTTCCTGACGCCGGTGTTTCTCGCCCGCGTGCGGGGCTTCGATTCGCTGGATACCGGTCTCGCGCTGCTGTCGGTCGGCTGCTTCCAGTTGCTTTCCATCGGCGTGTACGGTTTCGCGTCGCGTTTCATCGACATGCGCGTGCTGCTCGCATTCGGGCTGCTCTGCTTTGGCGCGGGCTGTTACTTCTATACGCCGCTGACGCACGACTGGGGCTGGCAACAGTTCCTTCTTCCTCAGGCACTGCGCGGCATCGGTCAGCAATTCGCGGTGCCGCCCATCGTGACGATGGCCCTCGGTTCGCTGCCGCCGTCGCGGCTCAAGTCGGCGAGCGGGCTCTTCAATCTGATGCGCAATCTCGGCGGCGCGATCGGCATCGCGGTGAGCGCGACGATGCTCAACGATCGCCTCAACCTGCATTACCTGCGCCTGAATGAGAACGTGACGATCGGCAGGCCTGTCATCGACGATCTGCTCTCGCGCAGCTCCGCGCATCTGGCATCCGTCGCGGGCGATGCGCTGAATGCGTCGCAGGCGGGTCTGGCATCGCTGCATGCGCTCGTGATGCGCGAAGCCCTCGTGCTGACCTTCGCCGATTGCTTCTACGTGCTCGCCCTGTGCTTTCTTTTCGGCCTGATGACGGTGATGTTCGCCAAGCCGATCACGAGCGCGCCGCCTTCCTCGGATGCGCATTGAACCGGATGCTTCGATCATGAAGAAACTTCTCGCCCACATACTTGCAGGCGTGACATGTCTGACGCTCGCCGCGTGCGCCGTGCAGCCCGAGACGCACGCCGATCTTCCCGCGACCGTGAACGCGACCGCGCCCGCGGACTGGAGTGTCGATGTGCCGAAACAGGCCGTCGATCCCGCTACATGGTGGAATCAGTTCAACGATCCGGTCATGCATGAACTGGTCGCGTCGGTGTTGAACGACAACCTCGATGTTCAGGCGGCGGTCGAGCGCGTGAAGCAGGCGGAGGCGCTCACGACGCAACGGCGCGCGGCCTTGCTGCCGCAACTGGATGCGGGCGCGGGCGGATCGTACTCGCGCCAGAACACGCCGCCGCCGCTCGGCTATGTGAAGCAGGCGGGCTTCGGCCTGACGTTGAGCTGGACGCCCGATGTGTTCGGCGGCGAGCGCCTGGAATTGCTCGCATCGCAGGCGCAGCTCGTCGGGCGTGAACACGCGGCCGATCACATCAGGCTCGCGCTCGCCGCCGACACGGCCGCCGCGTATGTCGATCTGCGCTGGGCGCAAGCCGAACTGAAGATCCTGCAAGACAACCTGGAGATTCGCGAGCGCGCGTTGAAGCTCACGCAACGTCGTCTGCAATACGGTCTCTCGACGAAGCTCGATGTCGCGCGGGCGCAGAATCAGTTGAGCGATCTGCAATCGCGCGTACCGCGCACGCAGGCGACGATTCAGCATCAGTTGAGCCTGATCGCGGTGTATTCGGGACGCACGCCGGAATCCATCGACAAGCTGATGCTCGCGAATCCGGGCGCGGCGCCCGTCATTCCGGTGCCCGCGAGCGGCGCGCCGCAGATGTTGCCGTCCGAAGCGTTGTTGCGCCGTCCCGATGTGCTCGTCGCGTACGCGACCGTGCAGCAGCGCGCGGCGGAAGTCGGGGTCGCGCGTGCGGAGCGCTATCCGAAGTTTTCGCTTCGACTGTCGGATGGCTTGCTCGCATCGTCGTATCTCGGCTTGCCGACGCTGACTGACAACCTGTTCTCGGCCGCGCTCAACGCGACGAGCCCGATCTTCAACGCCGGGCGCATCACGGCGCAGATCGAGCAGAACCAGAGCAAGATGCGTGAATCGGAACTGCGTCTGCGTCAGACGATGCTCGAAGCCCTGAAGGATGTCGAGGATACGCGCAGCGATCTCGTCAGCACGACCGAATCGACCGCGCGCCTGACCGATGCGCTCTCTGCATCGGGCCAGTCGCTGACGCTCTCGACGCAGTTGTACAAGGGCGGCGCGGCCAGTTTTCTCGATGTGCTCGACGCCCAGCAATCCTATCTGCGCGACGCCGATGCGCTGAATCAATCGAAACGCGAACACGCGCTCGCGGCGGTGGCGCTTTATCGCTCGCTGGGCGGCGGCTGGAGCGTGACCGGCGACGACGACGTAATCAAGACCGCCAGCGAAAAAACGGAGACGACGAAATGAGCCTGATCGAAGAAACCGCCGCCGGCCTCGACGGCCTCGCGCAACTGCGCAAGCTGATCGCGTGCGCACGCAAGCCGGGCATCATGGTGTCGCTGGATTTCGAGTTCATCGAAGTGGAGGCGGGCAGGGCGGTGTTCGTGGGCGTGCCCGGCGATCACGCGTATAACCCGATCGGCACCGTGCACGGCGGCTATGCGGCGACGCTGCTCGATTCCGCGTGCGGCTGCTCGGTGCATTCGTGCCTGACCGCGACGCAAGCCTATACGACGCTCGAGTTGAAGGTCGCGTATCACAAGGCGCTCACGCGCGATACGGGTTTGCTGCGCGCGGAGGGTCGCGTGCTGTCGATCGGACGCCGCGCCGCGTTCGCCGAAGCGACCTTGAGGGATGCGAGCGGCAGATTGTTCGCATCGGCGACATCGACGTTGCTCGTCATGGAGCGATGAAAGAAAAAAGCCCGGTGCCTCGTCGCGAGGAACCGGGCTGTCGGCTCGACGAGAAAGCCGCTTATTTCACGCTTTCCAGCGCCTTCCTCACCGTGCCGAAGATCTGGTCGATCTGATCGTCTTCGATGATGAGCGGCGGCGAGAACGCGAGGATATCGCCCGTATAGCGCACGAGCACGCCCGCCTCGAAGCACTTGACGAAGACTTCATACGCACGCGCGCCCGGCGCGCCGGGGGGGGGGGGGGGGGGGGGGGGGGGGGCGGGGCGCGGGGGGGGGGGGGGGGGGGGGCGGGTGGGGGGGCGGGGGGGGGGGGGTGCGGCGTGTAGGCGGGGATGTTCGTCAAGGGCG